>JBBDXV010000376.1:0-2302 GCA_040902165.1 Pseudohongiellaceae bacterium | reverse complement strand
TTTCCGTCCGAGTAAAAAGTCATTGACGATCGTTTTGCTACTACACCCATAAGTATGCCTTCAAAAAGGTTGATTGATCACAGCCACGTGGTTGACCGCCTTCAGTGATAATCCTTGCTGTATTCCCGGCTCATCAATGCAACTGAAACGTAAAGCAGACCGAGGAATGCCAATACCCAGACCCCTATCTCTTTCCGTCTTTCCCGAATTGGCTCACCTATGTAGTAGAGAAAATTCACAATGTCAGCAGCCACCTGATCAAACTCTTCCGCACTCAGACTGCCGGAATCTGCAACATGGCTCAACTCACAGGTTTCAACACCATGTTCATCCGTATGCATTTCGCACAGCTGGGATCCCTGCAATTCATGCAGCACATTGGGCATGGCGACATTGGCGAATACGGTGTTATTGGTACCGAACGGTCGCGACTCATCGTCGTAAAAGGATTTCAGATAGGTATACAACCATTCAGGTTTCCGAACTCTGCCAATCAGGGTCAAATCCGGTGGCACCGCTGCGAACCAGGCTGCGGCATCGTCGGTCGAAATGCTGTTTTCAATCAGATCGCCGATCAGCACATCTCCAGCCGCAAGATTGGCCAATACCAGGTCATGAGGAATCTGCAGATCGTCAGCGGTCCTTTCATAGCGCGCATATCCCAGGGCATGACAGCCGATACAGTAGTTCATGTAGTACTTCCAACCGCGCTGCAACGAATCCTTGTCATCGAAGTTGACTTCTACGTCCTCAAGATGAAGGTTCCCGGCCTCGGCGGCAACTGCGCGCAGGGGAATAACCACCAGTGCGGCAAGTATCAACAAGCTGAGCACCAGCTGTCTGATACTGATCCAGCGTCCGGTCAATCGTTCAGGCACCGGGAAGGTTTTTTCCTTGCGCGTATACCAGGGCATGGCAAAGAAATAGGCGAAATACACGACCGTCATGATTTGGGCAAGCAAGGTCTTGCCGTCGGTTACCGCCTGGGTACCCAGTACGCCGAGTATGATGAAGCTGGCAACAAACAACAGCAGCGCGACGCGACTGTACCAGCCTTTGTAGCGCATGGAACGAACCGGACTCTTGTCCAGCCATGGCAATACAAACATTATCGCAATCGCGCTGAACATGACGATCAAGCCCCAGAACTTTGCGTCAATGCCCAGCAGCGGATAGGTAACGGCCCGCAGCATCGAATAAAACGGCGTGTAATACCAGACTGGCGGCACATGTTCCGGCGTTTTCAGCGGATTAGCTTCCTGAAAGTTGGCAACTTCAAGGAAATATCCACCCATTTCCGGCGCAAAGAACACGATAAAGCAGAACACGAACAGGAAAACTATAACCGCCCCAAGATCGTGATACATGGTGTAGTAAGGGTGAAACGGTACACTGTCCAGCGGAATACCATCCGGGCCCTTGTTTTTCTTGATCTCAATACCATCGGGGTTATTGGATCCGACTTCATGGAGGGCAAGTATATGAAGTACTACCAAGGCCAGCAGTACGATCGGCATGGCTACAACATGGAGGGCGAAGAAACGGTTCAGGGTAGCGCCGGAGATCAGATAGTCTCCACGCACCCAGACCAGGAGATCCTCTCCGATTACGGGAATGGCGCCAACGAGTGAAACGATGACGTTCGCTCCCCAGTAGGACATCTGGCCCCAGGGCAATACATAGCCCATGAATCCTTCCATCACCAGGACCAGATAAATGGCCATTCCAAATATCCAGATCAGCTCTCTTGGTTTCTGATAGGAGCCGTACATCAGGCCGCGGAACATATGAATATACACAACAAAGAAAAACGCAGAGGAACCAGTGGAATGCAGGTAGCGCAATAGCCATCCCCACTCCACATCTCGCATGATGTATTCCACTGACGCGAATGCAGCTTCAGCACTGGCCGTGTAATTCATCGTCAACCAGATACCGGTAATCAATTGCATTACCAGTACGACCATGGACAGCACACCAAAAAAGTACCAGAAATTGAAATTCTTCGGTGCGTAATATTTGCTTAGATGTTTTTCCCAGGCAGTGACGATAGGCAATCTGGCGTCGGTCCAGTCGCGCAGGCCGATCAGCATGGCTACAATGCGTCCGGGTTTGACGGCAGCCCGAGTGCTATTTTGAATTTCGCTCATGCTGCAGTCTCCTCATCGATTCCCACCACCAGCACGTCATCATTCTCAAATGAATACGGCGGTACCTGCATATTCCGGGAAGCGGGTGAACCGCTGTACACACGCCCGGCGAGGTCAAATCTGGAGCCGTGACAAGGACAGAAGAAGCCGCC
>JBBDXV010000375.1:0-2305 GCA_040902165.1 Pseudohongiellaceae bacterium | reverse complement strand
CGGGGTCAGGTCCTGCCACCAGGCAATCCCCCACATACATGCTCCGGCGATGAATATGCCGCCGAGAACTGCGCTGGTCTTTTTTCGCAGTTTAAGGAGTGAGAAAATCAAAGTCCGGCTTTCCGTCCTTGTCGTTGTAGGTTTCCGTGCAATCCGGATAACGGCTGCACCCCCAGAACATACCCTTTTTGCTCTTGCGCTGTACCAATAGTTGGCCGCAATGGCGGCATCGATAGGAAGCCTCAGGTTTTCCCTGATCGTCGTTCAGTCTGACCTTGCAGCCTTTTTTGTAGCCGGTACAAAACCAGTAAATGCCTCGGCGGTTACTGGTTTTTACCATAGGACGAGTGCATACAGGACAACGATACTCTTCGTTTGCATCCGTTGAAGGTTTTCCCTCCCGGTCATAGAGCGTGGTTTTGCAACGGGGAAATCCGGTGCATCCCCAAAAGGGTCCCATTTTTCCGTCGATACGGCGTAACGGTTTTTTACAGGCAGGACAAAAATGTACCTTGCTGATGGAATGGTCTTCGACATCATTGTCAGGCGGGTCAGGTGCAGACATGGAAGTCCACTCTACAAGAGCATTATTTCGCGCAGGTTCTGCAGCAGTAACCGGTTCTGTTCTGCGGTACCGATACTGATGCGCAGTTTGTCCCGCAGGCGCTCCTGGTCGAAATAGCGAACCAGAATCCTGCGCTGTTTGAGAGCCAGATAGATGGATTTTGCATCGTGTTGCCTGGCAAAAGTCACAAGTACGAAATTGGACTGGCTGGGAATTACCGTCAATTGCAGCTTTTCCAGTTCGCGACAAAGGGATTGACGTTCTGATCGCACCTTGTCCCAGGACTTGCTCGCGTCAGCGGCAGCATTGATCGCTGCCGTTGCGAGCCGTTGGGCGATAAGGTCGGTGTTATAGCTGTCCCGGGTTTTGAACATTATTGGTGCGATGAGATCAGCACAGCCCAATCCATAGGCAAAGCGCAGCCCGGCCAGGGAATATCCCTTGCTGAGAGTGCGCAACAACAGCAGATTGGGATACTGCCTTAACAGGGGCACCAGATCATGGTGTTGGTCCGCGTCGACGAAATCCACATAGGCCTCATCCACCAGTAACACGCCTTTGAACTTGCCGGCGATTTCGGCAATACGACTGACCGGAGTCAGGATGCCGCTGGGAGCGTGCGGATTAACCAGCATCGCGAGACGTGCTTTTGCGGCGTTCAGCTGCTCGGCAAAATCTGCAGGCAAATGCCATGACTCATCAAGCGGTACGGAAACAAGTTTGCAAGCCTGGATCTCGGTCAACACCGGATACAGGGAATAACCGGGCACTGCGATTCCAACAGACTCGCCAGGATTGGCGAAAGTAGTTATTGCCAGGCGCAACAGCTCATCGCCACCGTTAGTGGGAATTACATTTTCCGGACCGAGGCCGTGCAATCTTGCTGCTGCCCTGCGGAAGTCCAGTGCGGTGGGAGGCGGATAACGGCGCAGATCCTCCACCTTGATGGTCGACAACACGGAGGCTACCGCAGGCGGAGCGGGGTAGGGGTTCTCATTGGTGTTGAGTTTGATGACATCACCTTCGTCAGGTTGTTCTCCCGGTACATAACCCTGCATGGCATGAATATTTGAACGTTCAAACGACATGGGGAATTCCCGTTGTGGCGTGGTCACAAGCTTGTTGAAGGTGTTGCAGAAAACTCGCAAGACTAATTGTTAATCCCTTTGCGGGCAAGCAGGACGATGATATTGCTGTTGCGGCACCGCAGCGGAAGCTAATTCAGGCCGGGTGGAATATAGGTCGCAACCCGTTTGCGCCAGCCGTCCAGCCAGCGCGATTCATCGCGCTCCAGCGGTGCATTGGCAACGCGGTTTTCGAGCACCCTGACTGCTGCCATGCTGAACATTTCCAGCAACTGGTTTTCGCTTGCCGGCACCTGCAACATATCTCCCAACATACCCTCCAACATTTCCTCCAACACCTGACGCAGTCCCCAACCCTGACCCTGGTACTGTTCGTCCGGTGCACTGCCTTCGCCTTTGAAATTGACATAATCCACCAGTGCATACATACCAAAAGGTGGACTGCTTCTGGCGATCCTGTGGAACAGGGATTCAAGCTCATTCCTGCGGTCTACCGGGCTGTTTTCCAGAATCCCGGGTAGTGCCTGTTGCAGACGCGTGATGATAAAAGCGACCTGTTGATCTGCGCTGTTAAGCAGGAATTCGCGTAACTGGCGGAGTTGTGGCCCGTCATACTCAGCATAGAAACTCTGGCGGTCAGGCCAGGGTGAGTCAG
>JBBDXV010000374.1:0-2318 GCA_040902165.1 Pseudohongiellaceae bacterium | reverse complement strand
TCAGCAAGGCGACACAAGGGATTCACCCTGATTGAAATTCTGGTGGTGATGGCGATTATCGGCATGCTGGCAGTCATGGTGGCACCCAATCTGTTCCGGCAGCAGGCCGGTGCGATGCGTGATGCGGCGTTGTCCCAGATAGCCGCGCTGGAGACCGCCCTGGATTCCCATCTAATAGATGTGGGCGAGTATCCTGATTCACTGTCCGGACTTATGGAGAATGAATCGGATCGTGCCGCCTGGAACGGACCCTATTTGCGCAGAGACGTTCCCAGAGATCCATGGGGCAATGAATACGTCTATCAGTCCAACGGCCGGGAATTTACCCTGCTTTCCTATGGCGCCGATGGTCAACAGGGTGGCGAAGGCGATGACGCGGACATTAGTCTATAGATCCATTCGATCATGGCCCACACGATACCAGCATGCCGGTTTCACGCTTCTGGAAATACTTCTGGTGCTCGCCATCCTTGCGATGGCCAGCGTTATTGTAGTTCCCAATCTCGGCGGCCTTGACGCACGCACGTTCAGTGCACAGGTTCGGGAAGCCAGCAATCTGCTGAATTATGCCCGCCGCGTCGCCGTGGTAAGCGGCCAGCCGGCCACTGCCAGTTTCAGCATCGGAACCGCAACTGACGAGGACCAGGCAGGTCGACCACGGTCCTATGTCGGTGGCTGGCGTGGCGAGGGAGTGGCGCTCAGCTATCGCGACAGTGCAAACCAGGAGATCAGGGTCGAAGAGAAGCTGGACATTACTTTCTTTCCGGAAGGCGGCAGCACCGGCGGAACCCTGCAACTGCAATTCGACGACCGCATCGCGAGCATCGCGGTCGATCCCTTTAGCGGAAGGGTCACTGCTGAGTTTCTGGAGGACCAATAGCATGAAGTACCTTGCCCGCAACCAACAACGCGGCTTCACCCTGTTGGAAGTCATCGTTGCGCTGACCATTACCGGTTTTGTGCTGGGCGGGCTGTTCACCCTGTTGGGCAGCAGCAAACAACTTTCCTGGCGTTCCGAAGACAGTCTGTTACGGGCGGTGAAACTCCGCGCGATGATCAATTTCGCGATGCTGGAGGATGAATTCAGCGAAGTCGAACCGATCCTTGAAAATGACCGCTATGGCAGCAGTGCAGGTGAAATCATCGAAGCGCCGGAACGCAAAACCCAGGCTATCGTCTTTACGCTACAGGAGTTCGAGATTATCGATCAGGAAACGGAAACAAGCATCCCGGGAACCCGTTGGCTCAGGCTGGAACTGGCACAATAGACCATGAACCTGTCGGCGCAAATACAACCCGGACGGAGACAGACAGGATTTACCTTGCTGGAGATCCTGCTGGCGCTGGGCCTGACAGCGATGCTGCTGGGGCTGCTCAGCAGCGGAGTCTATATCGTCGCCGAGGACTGGAACCGGAATGCTGACCGGCTCGACAACAATCTGGATGAATCGCTGGCCATTTTGCAAATTGAACGCGCGTTATATGGCGCGTTCCCGCATAGTTATGCCGATGACGATACTCTTTCCCGACTGGTTTATTTTGTCGGCGAAGACGATTCCCTGAGCTGGGTTTCGACGGTATCACCGCAAAGAACACCGGGGCTGATGACCTGGGAGCTCACCAATGACGACACCGGAGTTTTGTTGAAATTGGTTCCCGCATTTTCCGATAATCCTGTTTCCAGACTCGAAGAAGCAACTCCCATCCCGGTGCTTCCGAATTACGAGGCCAGCTTCGCTTATCTCTATCTGGAGCTGGATGGCACAAGACAGTGGCGTGATGACTGGTATGGTGAGGAACTGCAAAGTCTGCCGCTGGCGGTTTATGTAAAGTTTACCCCGCTGGATGATCAGGATGGACGGTTGGAACCGCTGGAGATCGTTGCACGCGTACTTGCAAATGAACATCGCAATCTGCGACCGAACTCCCTGCAGGCCGCACAATGAAACCACAACAGGGATCAGTTCTGATTATTGTCCTGTGGACATCGGTGCTGTTGACCGTTCTGGTGACCGCCATGACCAGCAAGGTCCGCCTGTCAGCCCGGGTGGCTCTTTACAATCAGGAAGCAGCAACCGGTTGGGCGGAAATTCTGTCGACTGTGGACAAGGCTGAAATGCAACTGATGCTGGAGCGCATGCCTGTGCCCTTCGATGATATGCCGGAACTGACCGAAGACGGCGAGGTGCGCACCCCTTCCTATCGATTCAATGGTCAGCCTTTACAGCTGCACTACCCGGCGGCTGAAAACATGGTGGTGCGAATCTATGACCACGCCGGCAAGATCAATCTCAACCGCATACAGCGCCGCAGTATGC
>JBBDXV010000373.1:0-2333 GCA_040902165.1 Pseudohongiellaceae bacterium | reverse complement strand
CCCCCCCCCCCCCCCCACTGAAACCCACCTCCGACCCCACTGAAAACTACCTCCGACCCTACTGAAACGACCCCACTGAAAAACTTAAATTACTTGCCCTGCACCACCTGGTTGCGCAGAATTCCGACTCCGGAAAGCTCCACTTCGAACACATCACCTGGCACCATCGCGCGAGTCGAACCCATCGTGCCTGACCAGATCATGTCGCCGGGCTCAAGCGTGAAGTAGGTGGAAATATAGCTCAGCATTTCTTCCATTCCGAAGATCAGGTCTGAGCTGTTTTCGCCCTGCACGACTTCACCATTCAGGCGACCGGTTATCTGCGTGTTCTTGTAATCCGCACCCTGTACCAGCACCGGACCGACTGCGTTAAAACCGCGGCTGCCCTTGGCACGCACCCATTGAATGTCATCACGCTGCCAGTTGCGTTCGCTTACATCGTTGCCGCCGGTAACACCGAATATGTACTCATGCGCATCTTCCACAGACACGTTTTCGGCGCGCTTGCCAACGATGATGGCCATTTCTGCCTCGTAATGCAGATTGGTGGAATCAGCCGGGCGTACTATGTCGTCTTCGGGTCCGACGATGGAACCCGACGGAATGGTAAACAAGCCGGGGTACTCGGCTGGTTCTCCAGAGATGTGGCTGCGAAAATTGAACGCAGTCATAAATACCAGGGCGGGATCAACCGGCGCTTCCAGGCGCACATTTTCGCGTTGCACCACAACACCAGTATGCGTGTACTCGTTATAGGGAGCGTTGCTTATCTGGTGAATGCTGCCATCGTCATGCACCATGCCCCAGGAGATGGGACCGTCGTCCTGAGAGTAACGCACAAAGGTGATCGTCTGTGCATTGATTGCGCCTGCAACCATCAGCGTGATTGCGAGCACGGCAAATTTGGAAAGGTACTTCATTGGAAAAGCCTCCAGGAGAAATAGTTATTGCATTTGACAGCGGTAGGTTTTGAATCGCTCCGCATGCTACGCGCCTCGCCCGGTCGGGTCAATCCTGGTCCCCGGCGATGTTTGCGATGGTTGCGACTCTGGTCTTACAATCCCCGCACATTCTGGAAAATGCTGCCAATAATCAGATACCAGACGTTGAAAACCATGACCGCAATGTGCGTGGTTCGATTTTTGACCACTATCAATAAGGCAATGGACGCAACGATCACGGTCGGCAGAATCACTCTGCCGACCCAGGTTTCAGCAAAATCGGGCAACATCGCATCAGCTACAATCGAAAGCATAAAGAACAGGATTGACAGGGAGAAAAACCAGTTCTTGACGCTGAAATAGTGGGCTTCCAGATCGATGCGGATGCCCCTTACCCGGTCCGGTGCCAGGACAAAAGTCAACAGCACCAGGCAGATGGGAGGCAGCAACATCAGCATCAGTTGTCCGACAGTATGAATATCCACCACCTGGTATTCCCAGATACCCAGATAATGGAAGGACATCAGCAACAACAGCCATAGCGTCCAGCCAATGAAGAACAGGGGCCGCTCTACTTCGTTGTGTGCCCGTATCAGCCGGCCCCAGCCCATCAGCAACTCTGCCATCGCGAACGCCACGACGATGGAAACAAACATACTGATAAATTCAAACTTGCTCATACTGAGGAATTTCCCGGTTAGGTTTGCGCCAACTGTCCTGTTGGCTAGGCTTCGTCGTTCAATGCCTCCGCATAAGCTACTGAATTCAACTCCCGCGCTTTCCCCTCAATGACAATTTTGCGCAGAATGAGGTTCAGCGATTCCCTGAATTGATCACTGTCCAGGTAGGCGGCGACATCGCCGTCAGCCGGGTCCAGTGCCATGTGTTTCAATTCCGGTAAATGATCTTCGGAAACAAGAATAACCGGCGTTGGCTTGCGCAACTTGCTGCGCCGCTCCTGACTACGCAACCAGAACAGAAACTGATCGCGACGCTTCTTGTGGTGATTCCAGCCAGTAATGACGCAAGACAGCTTGTTGGTCAACACACCGAAAAGACGATCGTATTGGCGCACTGCTTCCTGGGCATTTCCCTCATTATAGGTATTGATTGTGGTGTACTGGCCTGTTGCCCCGATGGTGGCAGCAATTTCATCCACCAGCGTATTTTTCAGGTCATAAATCAGAATTACCGGCTTGAAACTCATATCGTTACTCATCTGGATTGTTATTGTTCTTGTTGGAACCCTGCTGACTGGCTCCTTGTCCTATTCCCTGAAAACGACATTTGCAGAAATCGGGTCTCTTGTCGTGCGGGTTTTATTGGCCTCGACGGTGGTGTCCTCATAACCAAAGGCGATACCGAATAGTATTTTAGTTCCATCGGTAATTT
>JBBDXV010000372.1:0-2334 GCA_040902165.1 Pseudohongiellaceae bacterium | reverse complement strand
GCGAGATAACCGAACACACTGACACCGCTTACCAGTGCGCCGGTGAAACCGTATCTACGTGCAATGTCATCGTTGTGAATGCGATTTTCCGAGGTCAATGCGTCATTGACAGCGCGGACCTGATAAGGTTTGACAACCACGGCCGTTACTGTGAATCCGAAACGGCAGACTGGCGGTTAACGCCGACCTTCGTTGATCACTACAATTACCGGCGCGGTACCGGCATTCTTAACCGTATATCCCACGTTAGCATTGCGCCAGGCCCAGTCACCGGGAGCATCCAGTTCACTGGTAATCCCGTCTTCCCGCGTCACATGCAAAACACCCGGTGTCCCCTGGGCCACAAAGCCTGTCTGCTGATGCTTTTGCATTGGCGTGGAAGCACCCGGAGCGAGTTCGAAGCGCCAGGAGCGGAACCAGTTGTTTTCCACCTGCGGCGCGTCGCTGAAGCCACTGGGCTGATCGTTGTTGCGCATGATGCCGTTGCCGCCATTCACAAACGCGAGAATGCGCAGCAGGCCCGGTCCGTTGTTTCCGACCTTGTGGGTAATCGCTGTAGTGGCGTAATCGACATTGGCACTGACACTGCCGTCACGCGGCCCGGCTCCGGTACTGATATAGGTCAGCAGAATCGCCTGGTCATGCACATGGGCAAAGGATTCATCACCCGGGTTCACCTGTACATCCAGCAGATAAAGATCACCGTCCTGATGCACGGTACGATGCCTTGGCTCCTGTAACAGGTGCACTACTTTCTCTCCGGCGAACTCATCTTCCTGGGCGCTAACGGGATTCTGCAACAACGGCAACAGGCAGAAGACGCCTGCGCTTAATGCCACGGCGGCAAGGGGAAACAGGGACTTTTTTGTCATTCGGCTATTTTGCTGGGTATACATGGATTCTCCGTTGTTCTGCCATTGATCGCACTGGTGGGATATTGCGCCAACCGCGCGGTCCAGTGCAAGGCGATTGATACAGCAACCGTTGTTCGATCTTTATTCCGCCATTACCCGTCGCAGGGCTTCAGGGTCACGCCAGCGGCCACCGGCCAGCCGTATCAGGAATACAAAGGCAATCGCGAACAGCATGATTACGAAGGCAATCCAGGATGCCCTCGGTCCGTACTGGTAAACCCGGATAATCAGATACTGCGCCACCAGCATTCCCCAATGCAGTATGGTTGAAGCAGTCATCACCCAACGGGTATCGCCGGCACCGCGCAAAACACCGCCGGATACCAGAATAATGGCATCACACATGGCATAGGTGGAAAGACCTATCATCATGAATCCGGCCAGCTCACGGATCTCGGAAAAATCTCCCTGTGGTGGTGCAAATACTTCGACCAGCGGAAAGCGGAATGAAATAAAGATTATCGCCAATACCGCCGAATAGGAAACCGCGACCAGAAACCCGGCAGATATCACCTGATTGGCGCGCTCCATATCTCCGGCACCGACGAAGCGGCCGATCAGGCTGGTCACACCGATATTTACACCGATCATTGGCACATAGGAAAGAATGTCCCAATTGAAGACGATGGCAGCAGACGCACCCTGTACCACGCCGTAGGACTGGAACATCAGCAGAAACAGATTAAAAGCCGCCACGTTGAGAAACAACTCGACGCCCGAGGGCACACCGAGACGCAGATAGCGTCTCAATATTGGTTTGTCCAGCCGAAACGAATTACCTACCGAGAAGAGTCTGCGGTTATCCCGGTGCAGATAGAATCCCAGAAACAACGAAAGGGAAAATGCCGACGCCATGATCGTACCCAGACCGGCGCCAGCCAGCCCCAGCGCTGGCAAACCCAACTTGCCAAACACCAGCACATAACTTAACGGCACATTGATCAGCATGCCGCAGACATCGCAAATCATTACCACCCTGGTGCGGGCAATGCCGGCGAAATACGAGGCAATGCAGACTTTCGCGAGGGTGAATACCGAACCGAGCATCAGTATCAGGTAATAGCTGCGTTCCAGTGCTACCTGTTCAGGCGCATGACCCATCCATTCGAATATCCCGGCTACGAAGAAGGCGATCAGCGCCAGTAACGGCAGGCTGACAACCGTCATGATCAATCCCTGGGTGACTACCAGTGAACATTTGTGTGGTTGTGCGGCACCAAGATACTGGGCCGACAGCGCATTGGCATAGGACAACACCCCGGTAAAGAAACAGATGCTAAAAAAGGTCGCCACCCCGCCACCGAGCGCCGCTGCCATGTGGGCCGGATCCAGCTGGGACATGAAATAGCGGTCGGTAAAAATCATGACCGCAAACGCCCCCTGCGAAACCATCATCGGTGCAGCGATGCTTACCAGGGTT
>JBBDXV010000371.1:0-2340 GCA_040902165.1 Pseudohongiellaceae bacterium | reverse complement strand
TCAACAGGACCATGGCCTGGAAAAGGCGCTGGATTTTGAACTGATTCGTCTGGCCACCAGGACGCTGGAGTCTGGCGAGCCGGTCACCATAGAACATGAGATTATTAACACCAATCGTGTGGTTGGCACCATGCTGTCCAATGAAGTAGCTAAACGGTTTGGTGAAAATTTGTTGCCGGATGACACTATCAATATCAAGTTACACGGCTCTGCCGGACAAAGTCTGGGAGCCTGGCTGGCCAAGGGCATCACCATCACCTTGGAGGGCGATGCCAACGATTATGTTGGCAAGGGCCTATCCGGCGGCAAGCTCATTATTTATCCGCCGAAAAACAGCACATTCAAGGCTGAGGAAAATGTTATCGCCGGTAATGTCGTTCTTTACGGAGCCACCAGTGGTGAAGCCTATATCCGCGGCATCGGTGCCGAACGCTTCGCGGTTCGCAACAGTGGTGCGTCTGCTGTCATTGAGGGTGTTGGTGATCACGGCTGTGAATACATGACCGGCGGACGGGTCGTCATCCTTGGCAAAACCGGCCGCAACTTCGGTGCCGGCATGAGCGGCGGTGTCGCCTATGTCTGGGATCCTGACCAGAATTTTGCCAGTCAATGCAATATGGAAACGTTTGAGCTGGAACCGGTAACCCTTGACTGTGACGTTACGGAACTGGCTGATCTGATCGCCAATCATTTCCGTTTTACCGGCTCGATGGTGGCGAAAAGAATTCTCGACAACTGGGCATTGACAGTTGGTCAGTTCGTAAAAGTTATGCCCAGCGATTACAAGCGGGTCGTGGCAGAAAGAGCTGCCGCTGCCGCTGCCGCGTGAGCAAGCCGATCCAGTTCATCAGTTCAATCAGCAAGAGTAATCAGCAACGGAAGCAGTACATGGGCAAACCGACCGGCTTTAAAGAAATAGCGCGCAAATCCGAACCCTATCGACCGGTCACGGAACGTTTGCTGGATTACCGGGAAATCTACACGCCGCACAAGGATGATCAGCTGCAATCCCAGGGTGCCCGCTGTATGGATTGCGGTGTACCGTTTTGCCAGTCTGATGAAGGCTGCCCGGTTTATAACCTGATTCCCGAGTGGAATGACCTGGTATATCACGGTCGCTGGCGTGACGCGCTGGACCGTTTGCACAAGACCAACAATTTCCCCGAGTTCACCGGCCGGGTCTGTCCGGCACCCTGCGAAGGTTCCTGTGTGCTGGGTATTATTGAACCGGCGGTCACCATCAAGAATATTGAATGCGCCATCATCGACAAGGGTTTTGAGAACGGCTGGGTGGTCCCGGTTCGGCCCAAAACCCGCACCGGTAAAAAGATCGCTATCGTCGGTTCCGGACCCGCCGGACTGGCAGCCGCCGCACAATTGAACCAGGCTGGACATACCGTCACGGTTTACGAACGCGATGATCGAATCGGTGGATTGTTAATGTATGGTATCCCCAATATGAAACTGGAAAAGGATATCGTCGATCGCCGGGTCAAGCTGCTGGCAGCAGAGGGTGTAAAATTTATCAGCAATACGGACGTTGGCGGCAGCGGCAAGAATGCCGTGGATGTGGCAAAGCTGCTGAATGACGTGGATGCCCTGCTGCTTGCCACCGGCGCCACCACGCCGCGGGATTTGAAAATCGACAATCGCGCTGTCGATGGTATTTATTTCGCAATGGACTTCCTGCATGCCAGCACCAAAAGTCTGCTGGATTCCAATCTCAGGGACGGTAATTACATCAGTGCCAGGGACCGGAATGTCATCGTCATTGGCGGTGGCGACACCGGTACTGACTGTATCGCGACAGTCTTGCGCCATGGTTGCAAATCCCTGGTGAATTTTGAAATCATGCCCAGGCCACCGGTTTCCCGCGCGGCTGACAATCCCTGGCCCCTGTGGCCGAAAATCTACCGGGTCGATTACGGCCACGAGGAAGCGGCCGGACATTTTGGCACCGACCCGCGCGCTTACTCTGTTTCCGGCAAGGAATTCGTCGTCGATGACGAAGGCAAACTGGTCGGTATCAATACTGTCGAGGTAGACGGCAAGTTCAAGGAAATTCCCGGCACCGTGAAATTCTGGGAAGCGGAACTGATTCTTCTGTCCATGGGCTTTCTTGGTCCCGAACACTATGTCAGCAACCCGCTCGGTCTTGAACTTGACCCGCGCTCCAATTACAAGGCCGACTACGGCAAGTTTCTTACCAGCAATCCGAAGGTGTTTGCTGCCGGAGACTGTCGCCGCGGCCAGTCACTGGTGGTGAGAGCCATCGATGAAGGGCGTCTGGCAGCCGAGCAGATCAACCTGTTTCTCACTGCCTGAATTGCCTGTTAACAT
>JBBDXV010000370.1:0-2342 GCA_040902165.1 Pseudohongiellaceae bacterium | reverse complement strand
TGAGCGGCATGGATGCCGCGACCGAGCCTACAGGGATGTATTTACGGCGTGTCGCAGTTTGCACCACCGGCTCCCCGTCTCGATGAAGAGTCACTGTCCTTATAGCGGAATTCACTGCTAATTTGCACGTGCCGGTTTCCAGTTCATCGGGTAGAATACGCGCTTTCCAAAATCCCGCCTCAGACAGACACCGCCCGGAGTATTTGATGTTTAGCAAAGACATGACCATTGCCGGTTTTGATCCCGAACTGGACGCCGCCATCCAGGCCGAAGACCAGCGCCAGGAAGACCATATCGAACTGATCGCCTCGGAAAACTACGCCAGTCCCCGGGTCATGGAAGCCCAGGGCACCAAGCTGACCAACAAGTACGCAGAAGGATATCCCGGCAAACGCTATTACGGCGGTTGTGAGTATGTGGACGTGGTAGAGAATCTGGCCATTGAACGGGCAAAGAAACTGTTCGGTGCCGATTACGCCAATGTGCAGCCGCATTCCGGTTCCCAGGCCAATGCCGCAGTCTATATGGCATTGATGAAACCCGGCGAAACGGTTTTGGGCATGAGTCTGGCGGACGGCGGACACCTGACCCATGGCGCGGCGGTGAGTTTCTCCGGACGCATTTATCATTCAGTACAGTACGGATTGAAGCATGAAACCGGTGAGATCGATTACGAACAGGTACAGGCACTCGCCAACGAACACAAACCAAAAATGATCATGGCGGGATTTTCCGCGTATTCAAGGATTGTGGACTGGCAACGAATTCGCAGCATAGCCGACAGTGTCGGTGCGTATTTCGTCGTCGATATGGCCCATGTCAGCGGCCTGGTCGCGACCGGACATTATCCGAATCCGGTGCAGATCGCCGATGTCACGACCTCCACGACCCACAAGACCCTGCGCGGCCCACGCGGCGGACTCATCCTGGCCAAGGCCAACCCGGAGCTGGAAAAGAAACTGAATTTTGCGGTGTTTCCGGAAACCCAGGGCGGACCATTGATGCATGTGATCGCCGCCAAGGCCGTCTGCTTCAAGGAAGCGATGAGTGAAGAATTCAAAACCTATCAACAGCAAACCCTGAATAACGCCCGCACTATGGCCAACGGGTTTATGGATCGGGGATATGACGTGGTGTCCGGCGGGACCGATGACCATCTATTCCTGCTGAGTCTTATCAGGCAGGGGATTACCGGCAAGGATGCAGAGGCCGTGCTGGGGAACGCACACATCACCGTGAACAAGAATGCCGTACCCAACGATCCGCGATCGCCGTTTGTTACCAGCGGGCTGCGACTGGGTTCACCGGCAGCCACGACGCGCGGTTTCAGGGAAAAAGAGATGGCCGATCTGACTTCCTGGATGTGCGATATCCTCGACGACATTAATAATGAAGGCAGAATTGCCGAAGTAAGACAGAAGGTTCAGGATCTGTGCAAACGATTTCCGGTTTATCGCTAGCGATCTGCTGATTCGGAAAACAGATTTACCCACACAGGAGACGAGGGTGCATTGCCCTTTTTGCAACGCGGTAGATACCAAGGTAATCGACTCCCGACTGGTGGCCGACGGCACCCAGGTGCGCAGGCGCCGCGAATGTATTACCTGTGAGGAACGCTTCACGACCTATGAGACCGCCGAACTGGTCCTGCCCCGCATCATCAAGCAAAACGGCAATCGCGAACCCTTTAATGAAGACAAGCTGCGCGCCGGACTGGTGAAAGCGCTGGAAAAGCGGCCGGTCAGTATTGAAAAGGTAGAAGAGGCAATCAACCGCATCAAAGCCAGTCTGCGCGCTACCGGCGAGCGGGAAATTCAGTCCCGGGACGTCGGTGAACAGGTGATGGCGGAGCTGCGGCAGCTGGATGAAGTCGCCTATGTGCGGTTTGCTTCGGTGTATCGCAGCTTCAAGGATCTGAATGAATTCCGGCGGGAAATAGACAAACTCGCCAAGGACAAAACCCGCTAGAAATCAACGGCGTCAGAGTTTCAGTAGGGTCGGAGGTGATTTCAGTAGGGTCGGAGGTGGTCTTCGAGACACTGAGCACTTGGTCCCAATCACGCTTTTCTATCACCTCCGACCCTACTGAAATCACCTCCGACCCTACTGAAACTCTGACCCCATTGATTTCAAGGAGCTACCTTGATCAGTCTGGATTCCACCCACGCGGACCCCAACCTGCTTGACCATGCCCTGCATATGGGACATGCGATCAGGCTGGCGCAGAACGTACTGACGACGACTCCCAACCCAAGGGTGGGTTGCGTGATCGTCGGTGCCGACAATGAAATCGTCGGTGTGGGTTGGCACCAGGTGCCGGGTCAGGCGCATGCCGAAATCAT
>JBBDXV010000369.1:11425-16392 GCA_040902165.1 Pseudohongiellaceae bacterium | reverse complement strand
TTCTTTCAAGTAACAGCCGAAAATCAAACTGAGACACTACCATTCACCCAGGTTAATTTAATCTTGGGTTAACTCCGTATATACTCCGCGCTTTATTTATTTGCCTAACAGAGATCGAGGTGCGCTATGCCTATTCAGATCTGTGTACCCAGAGAAGTTCGCGATGGAGAACAGCGAGTAGCACTGGTACCTGATGTCGTAAACCGACTGGTGAAACTGGGTGTTGAAGTCACCATCCAGGCTGGGGCCGGAGAATTGGCCGGTTACGGTGACAAGGATTTTTCCAGTGCTGGATTCAAGGAAAGTACTGCTGAGCTGTTGGGCAACGCTGATATAACCTTGGTCGTAAATCCACTGACCAGGGACCAGGTTTCTCTGCTGAAGCCAGGTTCTGTGCTCCTTGGCTTTATGAATCCTTACTCTGATCTCGAGCGCTTTCGCCTGCTGGCCGAAAGAAATATCAGTGCCTTCTCTATGGAGCTGGTACCACGCATATCCCGCGCCCAGGCCATGGATGCGCTATCCTCCCAGGCCTCCATTGCCGGATACAAAGCCGTACTGATGGCGGCAAATTTGTTAGGCAAATTTTTCCCCATGATGACTACCGCTGCCGGCACTATTCGACCGTCCAAAGTATTGATCATTGGTGCCGGGGTTGCGGGATTACAGGCTATCGCCACTGCGCGCCGACTTGGTGCAATAGTGGAAGGCTATGACGTACGCGCGGCAGTGAAAGAACAGGTAGAGTCATTGGGGGCCAAATTCGTGGATGTAGGAATCAAGGCCGAAGGCAGCGGCGGTTATGCCCGAGAATTGACCGAGCAGGAAAAGCAGCAACAGCAGGATGTGTTGGCCAAACATATTGCCGCAGCGGATGTGGTGGTTACGACTGCTGCTATTCCCGGACGACCCTCTCCCCGAATTATTACCAGAGCTATGGTAGAGGGTATGAAAGGCGGTTCAGTCATCGTCGATTTGGCCGCTGAAGGCGGCGGAAACTGTGAATTGACCCGCGTCGGCGAAACCGTATTGCACAATCGTGTCAAGATCTTCGGGCCAATCAATGTGCCGGGCACTGTGAGCAACCACGCCAGTGAGTTGTATGCCAAGAATCTGTTGAATTTTCTGGAACTGCTGATCAAGGATGGCGCGGTAAAAATAGACCTGGAAGATGAAATCATTCGCGACAGCCTGCTGACCCACGGCGGCCAGATACACAACGGTAAAATTCGGGATCAATTGGCGGGAACCCAAGGAGCCATAGCATGATTGAAGGATTAGCTGCACTTTATATTTTTATGCTGGCCGGTTTCACCGGTTATGAAATTATCAGCAAGGTACCGGTGATCCTGCACACACCCTTGATGTCAGGTTCCAATTTTGTGCACGGCATTGTACTTGTTGGTGCCATGTATGCCCTGGGTATTGCGGAAACACCCATTGAGCAGACGATTGGTTTTATCGCGGTGCTTCTCGGTGCAGGCAATGCAGTAGGTGGATATGTAGTCACCGAACGTATGCTGGAGATGTTCAAGTCCAGCAAGAAACAGTCCGGCACCGGAGGCAAGTAAATGAATACCATTATTCAAGCCTCTTATTTCATCGCCGCGGCGCTTTTTATTATCGGCCTCAAGCAAATGAGCTCTCCGGTCACTGCACGGCGAGGCATCGTGTGGGCTGGAGCCGGCATGGTCCTGGCAACGCTGGCCACCTTTGCCACACCGGCAATTCTTGACAGTGAGCATGCGGTAACGAACCTGCTATTGATTGTTATCGCAATTTCCATTGGCGGTGGTTATGCCTGGGTCAGCGGCAAAAAAGTTGCGATGACTGATATGCCCCAGATGATTGCGATGTATAACGGTATGGGTGGAGGTGCGGCAGCGACCATCGCTGCCGTGGAGCTACTCAAGGCGACTGCCGAAGTTCAGGAAGGTGTCGCGACGTCAATACCGGATGCACTTGGGATGGATATCACCATTCTCGCCATTCTTGGTGCCGTCATTGGTACTATCTCATTCAGTGGCAGCATCATTGCCTGGGCTAAACTGGATGGCCGACTCACGCGCAGCAAATTGCTGCCCAAACAACATTTCATCAATGCTCTCCTTGCCATTGCGACAATCGGCTTTGCGATTGCGGTTTACTTTGCGAGTGACCTGACCCCGATTGTCATATTCTTCGTACTGGCTCTGATATTGGGAGTATTCATCACTGTACCGGTTGGCGGTGCCGACATGCCGGTGATTATTTCCCTGTTCAATGCATTGACCGGTCTGGCGGTAGGATTCGAAGGCTATGTGCTGGGCAATGCGGCGATGATTATCGCCGGTATTGTCGTCGGCTCGGCCGGCAGCCTGCTCACCCAGCTGATGGCGGTGGCAATGAATCGGTCGGTATTCAATGTATTCTTTGCCGGTGTCGGTACTGGCACAGTCACTACGGCAGCAGAAGGTGAACAAGGCACCATGAAGGAAATACAGGCACAGGATGCGGGCATCATGATGGCCTATGCCAGCCAGGTTATTATCATTCCTGGTTATGGTATGGCGGTAGCACAGGCCCAGCACAAAGTCTGGGAACTGACCCAACTGCTGGTAGACAAAGGCGTCACGGTAAAATTTGCGATTCACCCGGTCGCCGGTCGCATGCCAGGCCATATGAATGTTTTACTCGCCGAGGCCGGTGTTCCCTATGACATGATCTATGACATGGATGACATTAATGCGGATTTCAAAAATACCACTGTTACCCTGGTAATCGGCGCCAACGACGTGGTTAACCCGTCAGCCAAAACTGACCCCAGCAGTCCGCTTTACGGAATGCCGATTCTCAATGCGATGGAATCCCAAAACGTGATCGTGGTGAAACGCGGGCGCGGTACCGGGTTTTCCGGCGTCGAGAACCCACTGTTTTTTACCGACAACACGCGCATGCTGTTTGGTGACGGACAAAAAGCGGCCAGCGCATTGATCCAGTCGGTCAAGGAGCTCTGAGCTGCTGCCTTATTAACAATATGCAGAGACTTCTGAGTGCTATTCATGTCTGACTCTCTGAATACCGATCAGCCCGGGATTTCCGCCGGTCTGCTGCGTCGCCTGAGTGCCCTGCTCTACGACAGTTTTCTGATCGCGGCAATCTGGATGCTGCTGGGCTTCCTGTTACAGCTCGTTGTTGGCCCCGATACCAGCACTCTGGTGGACGGCCGGGTAGAGACAAACCCGGTACTGGATGTGGTTTTATTTGCGCTGATGCTGGGAAGCTGCCTCGGTTTTTATCTCTGGTTCTGGTGCCAAAGCGGCCAGACCCTGGGCATGCTGGCCTGGCGTATCCGGCTGGTGGACCGCGCGGGCGGACCGGTTTCCTGGCAACAGGCGTTATTGCGCTGGTTGCTTGCCTGGCCGGCGTTTTTTGCGCTGGGATTGGGTTATTTCTGGCTTTATTTCAATCCGGACCGCATTACCCTTCACGATCGCTGGTCGCAAACTCGAGTCATCCTGCAGCCAAAGCCCTAGTCTGTCTCCCGGGGCTAATTCTGAAAAACTGTAGTCGGTGTCACACTCCGGCAGCAAAATCCTGAACTATCGCGAAACGGTTCACAGCATAACCGGCAACCTGCAGGTAGCATGAGTTTGCCTGAAGCTGCATCTGATCAATTCCGGCGATCAAGTTATAGAGTCGGTAAATCAAAAAGTAGGTGGTTGTAATTAATTTAATAAAAACATAGGATTACATTGTTTTCCTATAGACAAGGTAAAACCATGCAGCCAATAACCTCGCGCATGACGGCTACCAACAAGGTACTCGCCTATATCCTCTCGGCAATACTGACTCTGCCTACGTCGATCCTTCAGGCCCAGGAACCCTCGACCGCCAGCCCGGTTATAGCGGGCAAGATTGTGATGGTGAGTGGCAGTGTACTCGCGGAAAATCCGCAAGGCAGCATGCGTCCACTGACTCGCCACTCGGAAATCTTTGAGGGCGATACCATCGTCACAGCCACCGCCTCTCAAACCCAGATTCGTATGGTGGATCAGGCGATCGTCTCCCTGAAGGAGTCCACCCGTTTCGTCGTTGTGAGATACAACTATACGGAAGAAACCCCGGCTGGCAACGTTTCTACCCTGGACCTGATCGAAGGTGGATTTCGAACGATTTCCGGCAGGATTGGACAGCTTAACCGAGACGGATATACCGCCAACGCCGGTAATTTTGCCACGATCGGGATTCGCGGCACTGACTATGAAGTGATCCTGACACCCTCTGGCCAGATGTTCACCGGTGTTTATGAAGGCGGCACGCGAATCGTCAACAACTTCGGCACTCTGGATATTGGTGTGGGGGCTGATTTCGATTTCGCGGAAGTTCCCTCTCCAGAAAGTCCGCCGATCGGTTTGCTGGTTCAACCTGAAGAACTCGGTCAGATCAATCTGACTGTTACCGACTCTGATACTGATACAGATGCAGATTCGGATACCGATAATGACAACAATAATGCCGATACTGACAACGGTCCGGCAGATGATGACGGTGATGCCGACAATAACGACGCGTCCGCAACTCCGGCCGTACCCGCTGCCACATCGCAACCGACCCCGCCAGCGGCAGGCAACAATACTCAAGCAAGTGATGATACCGGCAATTTGAGATCGGCCGACTTCGTTCAACCGGACACCACAACGCCTGCACTCGGTCTCGATAGAATTGATAACCCATCGTCAACCTTGAATCTCGCTGCACGTTCGAACCCGGAGACGATCATCACAGCTTCGGTCAATCCCAATGAGGTAAACGGCGCCGGCCTGATTTCCTGTGCCGACAATTCCGCATCCTCTGTTTGCAGAAACAGTACCGGTAACGGCAATAGCGGTGGCGACCGCAGCAATAGTGACAGTGCCGGAGGAAATAGTAACTCTGGAACCTCTGGTAATTCTGGTAACTCCGATAACTCTGGAACCTCTGGTAAT
>JBBDXV010000369.1:0-11325 GCA_040902165.1 Pseudohongiellaceae bacterium | reverse complement strand
CTGGTAACTCCGATAACTCTGGAACCTCTGGTAATTCTGGTAACTCCGATAACTCTGGAACCTCTGGAACCTCTGGAACCTCTGGTAATTCTGGTAACTCCGATAACTCTGGAACCTCTGGTAATTCTGGTAACTCCGATAACTCCGGAACCTCTGGTAATTCTGGTAACTCCGATAACTCTGGAACCTCTGGTAATTCTGGTAACTCCGATAACTCTGGAACCTCTGGAACCTCTGGAACCTCTGGTAATTCTGGTAACTCCGATAACTCTGGAACCTCTGGTAATTCTGGTAACTCCGATAACTCCGGAACCTCTGGTAATTCTGGTAACTCCGATAACTCTGGAACCTCTGGTAATTCTGGTAACTCCGATAACTCTGGAACCTCTGGAACCTCTGGAACCTCCGGCAACTCTGAAACCACTGAAAACTCTAGTAACCCAAGTAACTCCAGTGGCCCCGGCAACAGGACAGATTCCGGATTTGAATTACCCGATTCAAGCCTGTCTGCTTACGAAATTTCCTGGGGGCGCTGGAATCACCCGGTTAGTGCCAACTGGGTAATTGTTTCAGACACAGCCGATACCAGGACAATTGCTACCGGTGACTATATTGCCGAACTTAATCCTGCACCGATCAGTGCGATGCAGGGACAACACAGATATGAAACCGGCCTGGGGTCCGCGTTTATCGGCCAGGGCAATCTGGGCAATATCACCGATCTGGTAGCTGGTTTCGAAATTGACTTTGATAACGGCGCAATCACCAACGGCAATCTGTTCCTGCAGATGGCAGATCAATCCTGGTCCGTGGATTTCGCCGGCAATATTGTCAATGGCGTAGTAGATCTCAATACCAATTCCGGTCAGATTACCAGTGGTGCATCTCTGATCAGTAATTCTGTCGATGCATCGCTTGGTGGCGCATTTACCGGCTCTGCAGCAGAGTCATTCGTTGGCGGGTTTGAGATGCTGGATGCAATGAACCCGCTTAATCATGTCAATGGCTTGTTTACCATAGAACGATAAGACCAGAGGTTTTTTGTCTGCCAAAAAAGGCCTGCACCATGAGTATCGGCGCTGGCTTTTTTTATTGGGCGATCGGATTTTCCGTGACAGCAGGCAATTTCCGCAAATCTATCTCACCCGATACAACATGACTGAGCCAATCAGAATGCAGACCAGAATCGGGATCAACACAGCGACTACCGGACTGATTCCATAAAGCAGGCTTACCGGCTCAAGTAGTTTCTGCGCAATGGTAAATGCCAGACCTATCGAGATGGCGATGAAGATTCGATATCCCATGGTCGCCTCCCGCAACGGGCCGAATACGAATGATATCGCCAGCAATACCAATGCACCGGTGGCAAGTGGCTGCAGTAACTTTTTCCAGAAAGCCAGAAAGTAATTACCGGCTTCCAGTCCTTCATTTTCAAAATAGCGGGCAAACCGGTACAAACCACTGATCGATTGGCGCTCTGGTTGTACCAATAAAACACTTAGCAGCTCCGGCGACAGATCCACCCTCCAGTCCACCTGCAGGTAGTGTTGAGTGGCTATCTGCGCAGTGCCAATAAGCGTTTCAACAACATTGAACAGCCGCCAGTAATCGCCCTGTGAATTCTGGATAAACTCGGCAGATTCGGCAAAGCTGCTGGAGACCAGTTCGCGCCTGTCGTCTATCCGGTAGCGGGCTACGCCAAACAACTGCTCGCCGCCGGGCGCAATGGCGTTGATATGAATAAATTCATTGCCGATTTTTTGCCAGTTGCCACGGCTCGAACCGATGGTATTGGTACCACTCTGCAGCACCGCCCGGTTACTCTGTGCGTTTTGTTCCAGCGGTGGAGCCAGATACTCGCCCAGCAGTAAACTGAAAACCATGATCGCGAGCGTGGGTTTCATCGCTGCCCAGACGATACGCCAGGTCTGAATTCCGGCCGACTGAATCACCACCAGTTCGTTGTTCGACGCCAGAATTCCAAGGCCGATCAGTGCCCCGCTCAATGCTGAAAAGGGCAACAGCTCATACATCCGTGTCGGCGTGGTCTGCAATACGAAAACCAGTACATGAATCAGAGTGTAGGTCTGATTGCGCCCTCCCAGTTCGTCAGCTATCGAGAATACCAGCTCAACCAGAGTAGTCAGGATGATTACTACCAGCATCGCCAGCATCACGGTCTTGCCTATATGCCTGTCTATTCTGCGCATCAGCTTTGTAACCTGCGATTCATCAGTTTTGCTACGGCATCATAGTTGAATGCCCAAAGCCCGATAATGAAAAACAGAATGTGTACCCACCACATTCCGATGAGGGGTGGCAAATTGCCATCGGCGAGCAGCTCGCGACATACCTGCAGCAGTATGTAATAAACCGCGTACAACAGCGCCGCAGGGACAAGTTTGCTGTAACGCCCCTGGCGCGGATGAACGCGGCTCAAGGGAACTGCAATAAGCGTGATGATCGGTATCAACAATACTGCAGAGATCCGCCATTGCAATTCCGCCTGATTTCGAGTCAGGCTGGAACCAAGCAGAGCACTGGTACTCAGTGCTTTTTCAAATTCCACATCGTCAATTCCGGCAGGTTCTGGAAGCCGGATTGACTGCACATCAAACTGGGCTATGGCAAAATCTGCACGTCCTGGAAGCCCGTCATACTGATGCACTTCTTCAAGCCGCATGAACCGGGCACCGGAGAGCTGATCGATTTCCGGTCGGGCAGTTTCGGAAACGATAATTCGAATCCCCGATTCATCATCGGCGTTCACCGGTGCTGAGACCACAAACACATGTTGCAATTGACGACCATTCTGGTCGTTGAGTATCCGTTCGGCATAAGTGATGCGATTGCCATCGCCGAATTCCTGAAATTGCCCTGCGACCATCAGGTCCAGTTCAGTGAGCTGATCCTGTTGTTGCTTTAATAATTCGGTATTGCGTATTCCCCAGGGCGCAATTTCAAAGCTCAATGCACCTACCAACACTACCACCAGCCCCGCAGCGCCCTGCGCCATGAACAACAATTTGCGCTGGCTCATGCCGCTGCTGATCAGGATGGTCATTTCATTCTCCGCATACATTCGCCCGAAACTCAGCATAATCGCCAGAAACAGGGCAAGGGGAAGAATTACGAGGAGGAAGTCAGGAAGTCGAAACACTATCAGCAACAACAATACATCCGAGGCCATTTCACCGGCTACGGCCTGCCCGAGGTACTGAATAAAGCGGTTGATAAGACCAACTACCAGCAGGATCACGGACACGGCAGCCATGACCTGCAGAATTTGCCTGCCCAAATAGCGGAATAAAATCACATTGGTAACCGGGTATCGACCACGTTGATTGGAAACTCGCTCCAGAGGGAACCGATGTTACCCTCAACAAACGTGGTCTGTCCCGTTTTTCAGGCAGCCAGTATCAGGCAACCTGGGATTCGGGACCCGACATGATGGATTTGAATGCCCTGGGTACTTCGGCGAGTTTATGTTTGTCGAAATCGAAAAACACCACGCCCATTTTGGCATTGCATACAATCGCTTCCAGGGCGCTGTTGGTTACGTGGAAACCAATGTCAAATCCATATTTGTTGAACTTGCTGACACCCACATCGACGATAAGCAGGTCGTTGGCGAATGATTCGGAACGAAAGTCTATCGCCAGATCGGTTACCACGATACCGAGGCCGTAGACATTGGCTTCGGTAAATCCGAGGCTGGCGAGAAACTGCAGGCGGGCTTCGTGAATGACTTTGATCATGGCGACACTGTCCATGTGCCGAGCATAATTTACATCGCTGATTCCTACGCTGCGTTCCATGCTGAAAATAAACTGGTCTGGTGCATCTATCTTGACTCGTTGCATAGCCCGGCCCTGAATTTCTGTCTGCAGTTCGCAGAATAGCTTTTCTGACAATCGCTTCCGGAAATGGTTCAACTAATATTTGTCAGGATCAACAAATTTTCCGGCGTGAGCAAAACGGCACAGATGTTACCAAGCTTGATCATCTTTATTCCAGCAAAACTCGTCGACACAGTCGCTACTATTGCTTAACTATCTGAATAACTTTAGGATTATCGCCTTCAACTTTTTTCACTGTCATTTTCGCGTATTTTCGTCAAGGCAATAGCAGTTTCGAATTCACCGGGGAACCTATGAAGTATTCAATCAACTCCAATGCCGCAGAAAAAATCATCACGGACTGCCTGGTAATACCCGTCTGGAATAAAGCAATTCTGGATGATTCAGCCAGTTCTGCTGACCGGGCCAGCGGCAAAGCGATCACGCGCATACTGCGAGCCGGCGACCTGAACGGCAATATCGGCGATTCCCTGTTGGTTCACAGCATCAAGGGTCTGCGCGCCAAGCGTGTTTTGTTACTTGGTTGTGGTGAAAGGAACAAGCTGGATGGCAGAAATTTCCGCAAGCTGTTGCAGACCGGTATCAAGGTGCTAAATAACTCCAGCGCCACGACTGCTCATTTTTTGATCACGACCCTGGAAGTGAATGAGCGCGACAAATACTGGCCCACAAGCCGACTGGTTCAGGAAATTGAAGACGGCCTTTATCAATACGACCTTACCAAAAGCAAGAAAGCCAAAATCCCTGCCTTGAAAACCATCAGTCTGTCTCCGGCAAAATCTGCAAATCGAAAGCAACTCACCGACGCGATAAATCTGGGCAAGGCCATTGGCAAGGGTCTCAATATCGCAAAACAGCTTGGTAATCTGCCGGGCAATATCTGCACCCCGACCTATCTCGCGAAAGAATCTGTCAAACTGGGAAAGCATTACGCGCGAATTACCACACAGGTACTTGGTGAGCGACAGATGCAGAGGCTGGGTATGGGCTCTTTGTTGTCGGTTAGCGCCGGCTCAGCCCAGGAAGCGAAATTGATTGTCATGCAGTACAAAGGGACCGTGTCTCAAAGTAAACCCTATGTGCTCGTCGGCAAAGGTATCACCTTCGACACGGGCGGAATCAGTCTCAAACCCGGGCTGCAGATGGACGAAATGAAATTTGACATGTGTGGCGCTGCCAGCGTCATCGGTACTCTCACTGCTGTAGCCGAACTGAAACTGCCGGTCAATGTTGTCGGCATCATAGCCAGCGCAGAAAACATGCCGGGCAGCAAGGCCACCAAACCCGGGGATGTGGTAAACAGTATGTCCGGCAAAACCATTGAGATTCTCAATACAGATGCCGAAGGCCGTCTGGTGCTGTGTGATGCGCTTACCTACGCAGCGCGATTTAATCCCCGCACCGTCATTGACATTGCGACCTTGACCGGTGCCGCCGTTGCCACCTTTGGCTCGGTCGTTTCCGCCCTGCTGAGTAACAATCAAAAGCTTGCTGATGCGCTGTTGAAGCATGGCGAAGACTGTCTTGATCCGGCCTGGCAGCTGCCGCTCAAGGACGAATACCAGTCGCTGCTGGACAGTCGATTTGCTGATATTGCCAATATAGGCGGACCCAGGGCCGGCACTATTACGGCAGCCTGTTTCCTCTCACGATTTGCCGAAAAGTATCACTGGGCGCACCTCGATATTGCCGGCAGCGCCTGGAACTCCGGTGCCGAAAAAGCCGCTACCGGTCGTCCGGTACCCTTGCTGGTTGAATACCTGCGCCATCAATCAGCCTGATTTTCTCCAGCATGTCCCGCCGGCGCAACAAGCTCATGTATACTTGCGCGTTTCGATAAACCTGACCCGTTACAGCTATGGACAAAACCTACCAACCACAGCAGCTGGAAAGCCACTGGTACGAAACCTGGGAGAAACAGGGATACTTTGTCCCTGCAGGTGACGGTAAACCCTATTGCATCGTGATCCCGCCGCCCAATGTGACCGGTTCGCTGCATATGGGCCACGGTTTTCAGCAAACCATCATGGATGCCCTGATTCGTTACCATCGCATGCTGGGTCGCAAAACGCTCTGGCAAGTCGGAACAGATCACGCCGGTATTGCGACACAAATGGTAGTGGAGCAGCAATTGGCTGCCCAGGGCATCAAACGCCAGGATCTCGGTCGTGAAGCCTTTGTCAAAAAAGTCTGGCAATGGAAGGAAGAATCCGGCGGCAATATCACCAGACAATTACGGCGCATGGGTTCATCGCCCGACTGGAGCCGTGAACGATTTACCATGGACCCGCAATTGTCTGCTGTGGTGGAGAAGGTTTTTATCGATCTCTATGACGAAGGATTGATCTACCGTGGCAATCGTCTGGTGAATTGGGACCCGGCCTTGCACACCGCGATTTCCGATCTTGAAGTACTTTCACAGGAAGAGGATGGATCACTGTGGCACTTTCGTTACCCGCTTTGCGATGACGCGAAAACAGCAGACGGCAACACCTATGTCACTATTGCTACCACCAGACCCGAAACCCTGCTTGGTGACTCCGCAGTTGCCGTTCATCCTGATGACGAACGTTACCGGAATCTGATCGGAAAATTTGTCGATCTGCCGCTCTGTTCACGCCGCATTCCCATCGTCGCGGATGACTATGTTGACAGGGAATTTGGTACCGGCTGTGTCAAGATCACCCCGGCACATGATTTCAATGACTATGAAGTAGGCAAACGCCACCGGCTTGAATTGATCAACATCTTTACGACAGATGCTTCCATCAATGACAACGCACCGCCCGCATATCGAGGGATGGACAGGTTTGTCGCCCGCCAACAGCTTGTCAGTGACATGGAAGCCCTGGGGCTGCTTGACAAAGTTGTGCCGCATAAACTGAAAGTGCCGCGCGGCGAACGCAGCGGCGTAGTAATAGAACCTTATCTGACCAACCAATGGTATGTGGCCGTCAAGAGCCTGGCTGATCCGGCTATCAAGGCAGTAGAAGACGGCGCGATCGAATTTGTTCCGAAAAACTGGGAAAACACCTATTTTGCCTGGATGCGCGACATACAAGACTGGTGTATCAGTCGCCAGTTGTGGTGGGGCCATCGAATTCCTGCCTGGTATGACGAGAACAACAATATTTATGTGGGCCACAATGAGGCGGCAATACGTCAGCAACACGAACTGCCGGCACAGATAAAATTACGCCAGGATGAAGATGTGCTCGACACCTGGTTCTCGTCTGCGCTGTGGACCTTCTCAACGCTCGGTTGGCCGCAGGACATGAAGACGTTTAAAACCTTTCACCCTACCGACGTGCTGGTTACCGGTTTCGATATCATTTTCTTCTGGGTCGCCAGAATGATCATGATGACCCTCAAATTCACTGGCGAAGTGCCATTTCGCAAGGTTTACATTCACGGACTTATACGCGACGAGCACGGCCAGAAAATGTCCAAGTCCAAAGGGAACGTACTGGATCCCATCGACTTGATTGACGGAATCTCCCTTGCTGACCTCGTCACCAAACGCAGCAGCGATCTGATGCAGCCGGCACTGGCGAAGAAAATAGAAAAACAGGTTCGCGAATCCTTTCCCGAAGGCATATCAGCCTACGGTACGGACGCCTTGCGTTTTACATTTTATTCTCTTGCCTCCACCGGTCGCGATATCGTGTTCGATCTGGGACGTATTGAAGGCCATCGCAACTTCTGCAATAAAATCTGGAATGCCGCACGCTATGTATTGATGAACGTTGAGGGGTTTAAGCTGGCTAAGGCTGATTCCCGGAATACTGCATCTGTGATAGACAAATGGATAGGCTCACGCTTCCAGAGTACGGTTGCCAGCGTTCACAACGCCATGGCGAATTATCGGTTTGACCTGGCATCACAGGCTCTGCATTCATTTTTCTGGGATGAATATTGTGACTGGTACCTGGAGTTGACCAAACCTGTTCTATGGGATGAAGAAACCAGTCCGCAGGCCGCCGCAGCTACTCGACATGTACTGCTCAACACACTGGAGCAAAGCCTGCGCCTGTTGCATCCATTCATGCCGTTCATCACCGAGGAGATCTGGCAAAAGATTGCACCTTTGCTGGACATCAAGGGTCCCAGTATCATGCTGCAGGCTTACCCGACAGCAGACGCGAGTGCGTTGGATCCAGCGGCAGAGACCGAAGTCGAATGGCTCAAGGCAATCATCCTGGCAATCCGCAATATCCGCGGCGAGATGAATGTCTCGCCGGCAAAATCCATCAAGGTAATTCTGCGACACGGCAATCAGGATGATCGCGACCTGCTTGAACGAAATCGGCAATCATTGATGCGGCTGGCGAAACTGGACGAAATTGTCTGGCTTGCCGAGCATGAGTCTGCGCCGGTGGCGGCGACTGGTTTGTACCGCGATCTGGAAATACTCGTACCAATGGCCGGACTTATTGACGTCGCCGCAGAACGAGGGCGACTCGAAAAGAAAAAGGCAAAACTGGAATCCAGTTTGCAGGCTGTCACTACCAAACTTGGGAACCAGAAGTTTGTCGCCAATGCCCCGGAAGAGTTAGTCGCCAGGGAACAGGCGCGGCAGGATGAACTGCGCAACGCCCTGATCTCCCTGCAGGACAAGCTCGATCGGCTGGCTCAATTATCCTGATACCATAACTGGTTATCCTGGGGATAACTGACCCGATAGAAATGATTGATGCTTTGCGCCTGTCCTGGCCTTGCAGTGACCCGCCACAGAATAACACCGACATTGCCATCCACATCGGTTTCCGCCGCCGGTGTGGCACCGTTGATTACCTCTACCGTGATAGCACTGTTTTGTGATACCGGCAGTCGGCCCAGCACTTCGACATCAATTGCCTCGGCATGAAAGCTGGTAATTTCATAGCGAAGCCGATGTTCATCAACCGCGTTGCGACGCAGCAAACCGCCGTCCCGGGACTCCTCCTCTACCGGCAAGGTTGACACGGTGACCCGCTCGTCTCGCCCGAATGGCAGATTCACGTCTTCCTGTGGCAGGAAGGCCGGAACGGTACGCCGACCGATAAACGCCCCATCGCGATAAAACTGCATCAGTCCTCCCTGCAGCGGCACAGAATCTTCAAACCTGAATCGCGCCTCAAGATAGGCCGCCAGGTCGCGCTCAGGCACTGCTCTTGTAACCAGATCCACCGCAAATAATCGCCGATCCAGCGGCAGCAGCCGGGGTTGGCTGTCAGCCTCCAGACTGGTCCTGCCAGGTACTTTGAATTCAACCAGATACTGGGTCGCCATAATCTCCATGGCCATCGAAGCCGGTGCTGCTTCGGTAGCTGAATCCAGAGCAATGCTCAGGGTCTGTCTCTCTGCACGCATCGGCATCGGACGCAGGAAGTCCACCAGCAGACTTCCCAGTTGTGGCGTCTGGGTGTTTTCATCCGGTCTTGCCGTGGTGATGGTCAGCTCAACATCATCCCAGTTTTCGCCACTGGTCTGTTGCACCGACACCATTCTCTGCAATTCCAGTTGCCTGGAATCAGTGTCAAGTCTTGATTCATAAAGCCAGTTCCAGCGTGCCTGGGGAACCGGATAGGTTAACGAGATCCGGGCAGTCACTGCGCTGCTGACTTCCACATTTACCATCATCACATTGCGGGTTTGCTGCCGCGTAGCAACCTGTGACAGTTCAAATTCCTTTTGTGCGATTTCGCGGTCCTGCTCGCGCAGGCGCCGGTTGGCATTTCTTATCACCTCCCGCGCTGCTGCCGATGCAGTGGACAGGCTTGCCAGCAAAGACGGCAGCTCAGCGGCTGTGACACCTGTCTCCTGGCTCCCTGCACCAGCAGCAAGCGAATCCAGTAGTTTAAGCTGGGTATTGGCGGCAGCAATTTCATCGATAATGGCCATCCGTTCATCCTGCAAGTCTTCAAGTTCGAGTTGCAGACGTTGTTCATCAGCACCTGCCAGATCTCCAAGATGCAACTCCTGCAACTGCAAACTGCCCAGACGCACCGCATCACTCGCTATTTCAAGTACCAGTCTGGCCGGATCCAGTCGCGGCGGCAGATTCGCAAACACCAGCTGATGGCTGCCTGGCGGCAAGCTCTGCAAGCCGGCCCGGGTAACCTCGGCCCCGGCGGGATAGACCGTGACGGCATCGATCGGAAGTGACAAGTCAATTTCGGCAGCCTTGCTGCCGGGGATTCCAAACAGGGCAAAACCCAACCCTAACAGCTTTATTGCACTGGACAATTTTTGCATGGGGCAAACCTCCGGGGAAAAAGTACTGTGGTTTCCAGTTAAGACGAACGGTGCAGCGCCAAAGTTTCTGCAGTTGCCGGAAATCCAGGGATAAAACAGGGGCTTTGTCGGGTAAAGACCGGGTCAGATGCGGCGCAATTCCTTGGGCATGCTGAATACAATGTGTTCCTTGACGCCCAGCAACTCTTCCGGTTCGCGGTGACATATCTCCTGCAGGTGATCCACTACCTGCTGCACCAGAATTTCCGGTGCCGACGCCCCGGCGGTAATTCCGAACCGGCTCTTGCCGGAAAACCATTGCGGTTTTATTTCGTCTACACTGTCGATCAGATAGGCCTCACAACCCAGGCGTTCTGCGAGCTCCTTGAGACGATTCGAATTGGAGCTGTTGGGTGATCCGACTACCAGCAACAGATCGCATTCAAGCGCCAACTGCTTTACCGCGTCTTGCCGGTTCTGGGTCGCATAACAAATGTCTTTTTTGCGCGGACCTTCAATGGCCGGAAATTTCTGCTTCAGGGCATCAATGATGCGCGAGGTGTCATCCATGGACAGGGTGGTCTGGGTAACATAGGACAAGCGCTCCGGGTGCATGACCTCGAGCTTTTGCACATCTTCAACTGATTCAACCAGATAGATTTTACCGCCTGCACCGGTGTCATACTGACCCATGGTACCTTCAACTTCAGGATGAAACTGGTGACCGATCAATATACATTCCCGGCCGGTTTGACTGAAATTGACGACTTCAAGATGCACCTTGGTTACCAGTGGGCAGGTAGCATCAAACACTCTGAATCCCTTGCTTTGCGCATGCAGCTTGACTTCGCGTGAGACGCCGTGGGCGCTGAAAATGACAATGGATGATCGTCCGCGTTCATCATAATCAGGAATATCATCCAGTTCATCGACAAACACGGCTCCTCTTTTTCGCAGCGTATCGACGACAAATTTATTGTGTACTACCTCGTGGCGCACATAGATGGGCGCACCAAAGATATCCAGCGCACGATTAACGATATCTATGGCACGATCAACACCGGCGCAAAATCCTCTGGGATTGGCAAGTTTGATGGAGCTGACCGCGATCAGCTCATCACGCAAGGGAATGCTCATAATTTTACATCCAGTCTCTGCGTATCTCCGGGCATCACATCGATGATCTCGACCTTGAAGCAAATTTCCCGACCTGCCAGTGGGTGATTGAAATCAACCAGGACTGACG
>JBBDXV010000368.1:0-16515 GCA_040902165.1 Pseudohongiellaceae bacterium | reverse complement strand
GCAATCCCAGATAACACAACAGGCCCGGACTATCAGTGAAGCGATGGTCGGCAGCACACAGCGAATCCTGGTGACTGCATCTTCCATCAAGGATCCCGCTGATCTACAGGGTCGAACCGAGAATAACCGGGTTGTCAATTTTCCCTGTACAGACAAGGGCTTAATAGGTCAATTCGTCGATGTGCAGATACGCGATGCCCTGACAAACTCGCTGTTGGGGACGATCTAGTCGGGTGACGCCGGAACGCCACGCAGATCGTTACTTTCCAGTCCAGCTTGGTATACTAGCCGCCACTTCAATCTTCGCGAGGTTCCAGTACCCGCTGCATGACAAGCCCTGAACACAGTCGCAGACTTACTCTGTTACCCGACAATGCCCAACGCCTGGCCAGTCTTTGTGGCCGACTCAACGAGCACATCATCCAGATCGAGGAATCCCTTGAGGTTAAAATACAGCAGCGGGGAAATGTTTTCCTGTTGTCAGGAAATCCCGAAGCCATAGGCCGGGCGACCCGGATTCTGGAAAGTCTTTACCTCGCAACCGAAACTGACCTGCAGGTCAGTCCCCGCCAGGTACACCTGGCCTTGAGTGACATGACAGTTGCCGAGACGGGAAACCAGACCGTCGCGGATCCAATGCTGATCAAAACCCCGCGCAGTTCGGTCAAACCCAGAGGCAAGCACCAGCAACAGTACGTCCAGTCGATACGCGAGTTCGATATCAATTTCGGCATCGGACCGGCCGGTACCGGCAAGACCTATCTTGCAGTTGCCTGCGCAGTCGAGGCCCTGGCCCAGGAAAAAGTGAGCCGCTTACTATTGGTAAGACCCGCTGTAGAAGCCGGTGAGAAACTCGGGTTCCTGCCGGGTGACCTTGCGCAAAAAATTGATCCCTACCTGCGACCTTTGTACGATGCGCTGTATGAAATGCTCGGCTTTGAAAAAGTTGCACGACTGATAGAGAAAAACGTGATCGAAGTAGCTCCGCTGGCGTATATGCGCGGACGAACCTTGAACAACTCGTTTATCATTCTCGATGAAAGCCAGAACACCACTGCGTCACAAATGAAAATGTTTCTTACCCGCATCGGCTTCGGCTCGACTGCCGTGATCACTGGTGACGTTACCCAGATTGACTTGCCAAAAGGGACCAGATCGGGTCTCGTTCATGTCAGCAAAATACTTACCGGTATCAACGACATAAGCTTTACCTGGTTTGACTCCCGCGACGTGGTTCGGCACCGGCTGGTACAGAAAATAGTCGAAGCCTACGATGCTTACGACCAGCAATCCATTTCCGCACTGAAGCAGGATCACGGCTCTGCGAATGAACGTGACAATTGAGCTCCTCAATGATTGTCCCGCCCACTGGGTACCGGCTGCCGCCACCCTGAGGAAATGGTTGAATGTGGCATCACAGGCTTTGGCTGACGAGGCAAAACCCTGCAAAGTAAGCATAAGAACTGTTGACGAGAAAGACTCTACCGCGCTAAACAAACAATATCGAGGCAAGAACAATCCGACCAATGTGCTGTCCTTTCCCAGTGATTTACCGGCTGAGGTCACCAAAGTACTGCGTGTGATACCACTTGGTGATATCGCTTTATGTGCGCCCGTTATTGAGCAGGAAGCCGCACAGCAGGGTAAAACCCTGGAGTCTCACTGGGCGCACATGTTGACGCATGGGTTTCTGCATTTGCATGGCTACGATCACAAGACAAAAGCTGAAGCAAAGGCAATGGAAAGCCTGGAGACCGATATTTTGACCTGTCTGGGCTATTCCAGCCCTTACTGAAAAACAAGAACAACATTCAAATCCGGGAATATTCGATATATGGCAGACGACCAGCCGAGCAACGAGCCAAGACCCAGATCCTGGCTCGATAAAATTGCCCAGGTCTTTTCTGACGAACCAACCGATACCAGAAGCTTGCTGGAACTGCTGCGAAATGCAGAACAGGATCAGGTTCTGGACGCGGATGCTCTCAGTATCATCGAAGGTGCCCTGCAGGTTTCCAGTATGCAGGTGCGCGACATCATGATCCCCCGTTCGCAGGTTGTTTCAGTCGCGTCCCGCCTTTCACTGATGGAAATTGTAGACGTGGTCAGCAAGGCGTCGCACTCACGGTTCCCGGTCACCGGCGAGACGATTGACCATGTTATGGGAATACTGCTGGCCAAGGATCTGTTGCCGCTGTTGTTGTCGGGAAACCTGGAAAAGTTCAATCTTAAAGACGTCGTCCGCCCAGCGACGTTTGTACCGGAAAGCAAACGCCTGAATGTGCTGCTCAAGGAATTCCGTGAAACTCGCCAGCATATGGCTATAGTTATTGATGAATACGGCAGCGTTTGCGGTGTCGTCACCATTGAAGATGTACTGGAGCAGATAGTCGGCGAGATTGAAGATGAGTACGATGTTGACGACGAAAGTTATATCAAGAAATTTGACGATGAAAACCATATCGTCAAGGCGTTAACGCCGATTGAAGAATTCAACGACTATTTCAAGACTGACTTCAGTGACCAGGAATTCTCTACCATAGGCGGACTGGTGCTGCAGCATTTTGGCCACATCCCGGAACGGGATGAAACCATCAACGTAGGTCCTTTCCTGTTTACCGTGTTAAATGCTGACAGCCGCCAGATCAAATTGTTGAAGGTGACATCCACCCTGGTCGACACCCGCAAGCGCAAACTCGTCAAGCGCAGTCGCTGATCTGATCAGTACTCCACGTCCGGCACCTCAGACGAACCACCCCCCTGCTGAATTACATTGATGACGTAATTCGCGACATCGGTCGCACAGGTAGAGGATCCGGCATCTGTACACAGGCCCGGCGCATCCTGGGGCATACTGGTATCGATGAAACTGCGTAAGGCCGCGAAGGTAGTCAGACTGCTGGTAGTCAGCGGCAAACCTATCCCACCCCCACCGCTGGCGCCATGGCAGGCCACACAGAGTGACGCATAGAGGTTCTGGCCACGGGTAATACTCTGTTGATCAACCGGGGGCGGTGTTGGGTCCGGTGTCGGCGTGGGCACGGGATCCGGTGTCGGAATCACCGGCACCGCGGCAACACTTATTACCTGGGGATTGCCAAAGCGAATCGGATTGTCTCCTAATATTGCCAGGTTGGCCGTATACAGATCGCTCCCGACCACCAACGCCGGGAGATGCAATACCGAGCCGTTATTGAATTGAGCCGGATTATTACCCAGTGAAATTCCTGCCCCATAGAGGTAAAACCCGTCGAGCAAGGTAAATTGCAGAGTGGCAAGATTGACGCTGAATCTGACATTGCCAATACCGATTCCGGGGGCGTTTAATACCGGCACGGTCATGATCGAGCTGGCATCGTCAAAAGTCGCATAGGTCGGTGCCGAGACCGCAGTACCCAAACCGGCAAAATTGACCGGGCTGGCCTCCTGGGCCTGGGCACTGCCATTGATTGACTGAACGCCGTTCTTGGGCAATTGTCCACCGGTGTAGGTCAATGTGGCGGAACCCTCGCCGAAATTCAGCGTACCCCCGTTAACAAACAGAAAACTCTCTGGAATGGTGTAATCCGCCTGCAATCCGGTCAAACCGGTAAATTTGGCAGTGGCAATGAGCAGGGTCTTGTTGGTGGTATCGCCACTGAGATTGCTGGCGAATTGAAAGCTGTTCGACCCCTGTGCACCATCACTGGCCACCAACGTATGGCCACTGAGGTTCCCCTGAGCACTGATACTGCTGCGCAGTTCAATGTACTGCACGGTACCGTCCGCATTGCTGAAGACTTCGTTTATGGTCCACAGGTGAAAATCTGCGTAAACCTGGGAAAAACTGACACTCAGCGCTACCGATATCAGGCTGATCAACCATTTGATTTTGTGACTCATGAATCTTCTCCCCTGTCATTTTTATATTTTTGAAATGCTTCTTGTTATTTCAAGCATTGCGGCATGGCTGTGGCGGCCATGAACCTAGGAATCAAGACCCGGCATCCGGGATATTGCTTACACAACAATATTCAGCGGATACCTGTAAGTGACGGGGTGTCTGGGGTATGCTTGCAGCCTGTCGGAATCTTGAGTTTTCCGCCATTTTTGTAATTCGATCTGACCTCCGGATATGAACCACTCTATCAACAAGCAATACCTTCCCCGACAGGTGGAGACCGCCGCACAGCAATACTGGCAGGATCACCAAAGCTTCAAGGCCAAAGAAGATAGCGACAGGGAAAAGTTTTACTGCCTTTCCATGTTTCCCTACCCCAGCGGTCACCTGCATATGGGGCACGTTCGCAACTACACCATCGGTGATGTCATCAGCCGCTACCATCGAATGCTGGGTCGCAATGTTCTTCAACCCATGGGTTGGGATGCCTTTGGTCTGCCGGCAGAAAACGCCGCAATCCAGAACCAGGTGGCGCCAGCCCGCTGGACTTACGCCAATATCGATTACATGCGCAAGCAGCTGAAACAGCTTGGCTTTGCCTATGATTGGGACCGGGAAATCGCCACCTGTCACCCTGATTACTATCGCTGGGAACAATGGTTCTTCACTCGGCTGATAAGCAAGGGCCTGGTCTACAAAAAAGAGGCAGAAGTGAACTGGGATCCGGTCGACCAGACGGTACTGGCCAATGAACAGGTGGTGGACGGGCGTGGCTGGCGCTCGGGGGCTTTGGTAGAAAGGCGACGTATTCCGCAATGGTTTATACGCATAACCGCCTATGCCCAGGAACTGCTTGATGACCTGGAGAAACTGCAAGGCTGGCCGGAACAGGTCAAGACCATGCAGGCTAACTGGATCGGTCGCTCCGAAGGAATTGAGCTTGAATTCGGTGTGGCGGACCAGAGTGATCCGCGTTATGCAAGACTGTCTGTTTATACCACCAGACCGGATACGCTGATGGGTGTGACGTATGTTGCCGTCGCGACCCAGCATCCTCTGGCCCAACTTGCCGCTGCTCATAATCCTGCGCTCGCCACATTTATCGAACAGCAGTCACATGTGAAAGTAGCCGAAGCAGACATGGCAACCATGGAAAAACTGGGCATGGATACCGGACTCAAGGCAGTCCATCCAGTAAGTGGCCGGCAGGTTCCAATCTATGTTGCCAACTTTGTATTGACGAGTTACGGCTCCGGCGCCGTCATGTCAGTCCCGGCCCATGATCAGCGGGACTGGGAGTTCGCGCGAAAATATAATCTTGAGATTCGTCAGGTAATTTGCCCGATTGGCAATACTGCAACACCGGATCTGAGCAAGGCGGCGTTTACCGGGAAAGGGATTCTGATCAACTCCGGGCAATTCGATGGACTCGACTTCGACGCTGCCTTCAGTGCCCTGGAAGCGTATCTGCACCAAAACAACAAAGGCCGCAGACAGGTAAATTTCCGCCTGCGTGACTGGGGTGTTTCCCGGCAACGCTATTGGGGAACCCCGATCCCGGTAATCAATTGCAACAAATGTGGCACTGTCCCGGTGCCGGATGGAGATCTCCCGGTAATTCTGCCCGAGAATGTGGAATTTGATGCCACCGGTTCGCCACTCAAGAAGATGCCGGAATTCTTCCAGGTGGATTGCCCCCAATGCGGAGGATCAGCCGAGCGAGAAACCGATACCTTTGATACCTTCATGGAATCTTCCTGGTATTACGCAAGGTTTGCCTGCCGTGATTTTTCCAGCGGCATGCTGGACCAGCGGACGGACTACTGGCTGCCTGTAGATCAGTATATCGGCGGCATTGAACATGCCATCCTGCACTTGTTATACGCGAGATTCTTTCACAAGCTTATGCGCGATGAAGGGCTGGTCACTTCTGACGAACCATTTACCAGGTTACTGACCCAGGGGATGGTACTCAAAGACGGCAGCAAGATGTCCAAATCCAAGGGCAATACCGTCGACCCGCTGGCGCTGATTGAAAAATATGGTGCCGATACGGTGCGCATGTTTACCATGTTTGCTGCCCCGCCGGATCAGTCGCTGGAGTGGTCTGACAGCAGCGTCGAAGGATGTTACAGGTTTTTGAAGCGGCTCTGGCGTATTGTGGCTGAACACCAGCCGAAAAAGCTGCCCAGGCTGTCACAGAAGAGCCTGAATGAAACGCAGAAGCAATTGCGGTTCAAAACCCATAGCACCCTGGAAAAAGTCACAGACGATTATGGTCGCCGCCAGACTTTCAATACGGCAATTGCTGCTTCGATGGAATTGGTGAATGCAGTCAGTCGCTTTCAGGAAACCCATGACAGTGACCTTGATAAGGCCATAGTGACCGAGGCGCTGTCAGTCGTAGTCCTGATGCTGGCCCCGGTTGTTCCTCACTTCAGTCATGAACTCTGGTTTTATCTTGGGAACGAAAAGCCGGTCATCGATACACCCTGGCCGCAAGCAGACACAGAAGCGCTGCAACGCAGCACCGTGCTCATTGTCTTGCAGGTTAATGGAAAACTGCGGGGCAAGGTTGAAGTTGATAATTCGCTGGACAACATTGCATTGGAAAAGCTGGCATTGAATCACGACTCGGTGCAACGCTATATCAGCAATACCCGGGTACAGAGGGTGATCGTGGTACCAGGAAAACTGGTCAATATCGTGGTGTCTGCATGAAAACGGAGACGCGCAAACAAAGCCTCTTTATCCGCCGATATTTGCTGCTATGCCTGTTGTTGCCTGGCGCGTGCGGATTCAGCCTGCGGGGCGGTGACCAACTTCTTGCAGAACTGCCCAACCTGGCGCTCAATCTGCAACAACCGGCCGCCGAGCTTCCGATTCTTTTGCAACGACGCCTGGCAAGCGCCGGGGTCAATATCTTGAATGACAACGAGGCCGCTCAGACAGATATTCCGGTATTGACGGTAGAGGCAGAGCAGCTGGTTTCCCGTCCGGTTACGGTCAATCCCCGTGCCCGAGCTGCCCAGTATGAATTGCTGATGTCGGTAACCATCAGCGTTGCCGGTGTAAATACGATATTGATGGAACCGGATGTGCTCAGCGTGGAAAGGCTGTTCTTCGAGAATATTGAAACCATATCCGGTAATCTCGAGGAAATGCAGGTCATTCAGGCGGAAATGCGGCGTGAGCTGGTCGACCAGATCTTGCGAAGACTGGAAGCCTTGAGCGCGACCCGCGCCAATACATGAAACTGAAATCACAGGAACTGGCCAGACACCTCAAGCAAAATAGCCTGCCCATTTATTGGGTTGCCGGCGATGAGCCCTTGTTGAACCAGGAAGCTGCAGATCAGATACGCGCAAGCTGTCGACAGCGTGGATTCCTCGACCGCGAAGTTTTTTCTGTGGATCGCGGTTTTGACTGGCTGAAATTTACCAATTCCACCGGTAATCTTTCCCTGTTCGCCGAACATAAACTGTTCGACCTGCGTCTCTCCACCGCCACACTGGATGAATCGGGTCGTCAGGCATTGCAGGCCTACCTTGAATCTCCTAACCCTGATTATGTGATATTAGTGACCAGTCCACGGCTGGAAAGTGCAACACAGAATACAAAATGGTTCAAAACGCTGGAAGCCGGCATGGGTCTGATTCAGGTCTGGCCGTTGAATGTGAAAGAAATGCCTGACTGGATGGCTCATCGTTTGTTACAGCAGGGTATCAAGGCCACACCGGAAGCATTGCAATTGCTGGTGGACAAGATTGAGGGCAACCTGCTCGCAGCAGTGCAGGAAATTGAAAAACTGAAACTGCTGGCAAACGCCGATGACGGCGGAACAATAGAACTGGATGTCAAGACCGTGTTGCAGACGGTGGCAGACAGCTCCCGTTACAGTGTCTTTACCCTGATCGACGCTGCCCTGGCTGGCGATGCGCAGCGGACATTGAGAGTCCTGCAGGGATTGCGTAACGAAGATGTGGCGCCATTGGCAATTGTCGGCGCGGTCAATAATGAATTGGGAACCCTGATAGGCATGTCGGCGCGTATTGATAATGGCGAACCTGCAGCGACAGTGCTGCAATCCAGTCGTATCCTGTTTCATCGAAAGGAGCTGGTAGGTCGGGCACTGCGTCGGCTTGAATCACCGGTGCTTTGGGAACAGTTTGAACGGCTGCGGGTAGTTGATCAGGCGGTTAAAGGAATATCCCTGCTAAATCCCTGGGACGAACTGGGAGACCTGTTGCTGAAGCTATGCGGTGTCGGCCTGGTAACCGGTAATCAAATTTCGAGGTAAGTAAAATGGGAACTGTAGGTCAGACACTTCTTGTCCTGGCAGTCGTTTGGATACTGGCCTATCGCCGCGCCAGGATGTCGACGATCCTGTTTAGCGTAGTTACTGCACTGGCTATCCTGGGTTATATGGCGGGGTTTGCCTGGTTGCCATGGGCGGTGTTAGCGGTCGTGGCATTCTTCTACTTCGCAACAGAAATCCGGATCCGCTTTCTTACCTTGCCGATATTCCGATTTTTTCAGAAAGTGCTGCCACCCATGAATGCTACCGAAATGGAAGCGATTGAAGCCGGCGATATATGGTGGGAAGCGGAACTTTTCCGCGGTGATCCGGATTGGAATCAGCTTTTGAAATACCCTGCGCCCCAATTGACGGAGGCTGAACAATCCTTTCTCGACAATGAAACCGGGATACTGTGCAGCCTGCTGGATGACTGGAGTATTGTGCACGAGCACAGGGATTTGTCCCCTGAAGCGTGGCAATACCTGAAGCAAACCGGTTTCCTTGGCATGATTATCCCGAAGGAATATGGCGGCCTCGGATTTTCGGCACTGGCCCACAGCAGTGTGGTTACCAAAATCGCCACCAAGAGCTGTTCTGCCGCCGTAACAGCAATGGTGCCAAATTCTCTTGGCCCTGCGGAACTCCTGCTCAAGTATGGAACCGACGAACAAAGGCAGCGTTATCTTCCGGGCCTGGCTCGGGGAGAAGAGATTCCATGTTTCGCTCTCACCAGTCCAGAAGCCGGGAGTGACGCAGGTTCTCTTACTGATAGCGGGGTCGTTTGCAAAGGCGTTCACGAAGGCAAGGAATGTACAGGCTTGCGCCTTACATGGAATAAGCGTTATATCACATTGGCACCGGTAGCAACGGTACTCGGCCTGGCATTCAAAATGTACGACCCTGACCATCTGCTCGGGGACCAGGAAAAGCTCGGCATAACCGTCGCCCTTATTCCCGTTTCCCATCCGGGAGTGATCATCGGTAACCGGCATAACCCCATGAACATGGCGTTTATGAACGGACCTACCCAGGGCAAAGATGTATTTGTGCCGCTGGACTGGATAATCGGAGGCGTTGAGTACGCCGGACGCGGATGGCAAATGCTGGTCGAATGCCTCTCGGAAGGCCGTGCCATTTCATTGCCGGCACTGAGCACAGCGACCGGGAAACTCTGTTACCGGTTAACCGGTGCCTATGCCAAACTGCGTCGCCAGTTCAATCTTTCTATTGGCAATTTTGAAGGCGTGGAAGAGGCATTGGCGCGCATTGCCGGTCATGCCTACCAGCTTGAAGCGGCACGGATAATGACCGCAGGGGCTGTCGACCTGCATATAAAACCTTCCGTGGTGTCGGCAATTGCAAAATACCAGATGACTGAAATTGCGCGACAGGTGATCCAGGACGCGATGGACATACATGGCGGCCGCGGTCTCATACTCGGTCCGGCCAACTACCTTGCCCATTGCTACATCAGCACGCCGATTGCGATTACCGTTGAGGGTGCCAATATATTGACCCGCAACCTGATCATATTCGGACAGGGCGCCATTCGATGCCATCCATTTATATTTCGCGAGATGCAGGCTGCCAGGGAAACCAATGACGAACTTGGCCTCAAGAATTTCGACAGCCTGATTTTTCGTCACATCGGCTATGGAATCAGTAATTTTGTCAGGACGCTCAGCCTTGGCCTCTCGGGCAGCCGGATAGTCGGCAAACCAGTACCAGGAGAAGCCGGCAGATATTATCAACACTTGACCCGTATGAGCTCGGCACTGGCACTGGTTTCCGATATCTCCATGCTGCTGTTGGGCGGAGCTCTCAAACGCAAGGAGCGGCTGTCAGCGCGGCTGGGAGATGTATTGAGTCAGTTATACCTGGCTTCGTCAGTACTCAAATACTTCGAGGACCACGGGCGCCAGAAAGAGGATCTGCCCTATGTGCACTGGAATCTGCAAAGGGCACTTTTCGATAGTCAATCCGCATTACACGACTTTTTGAGGAATTTGCCCAACCGACCTGTGGCATGGATTCTGAATTTGCTGGTATTCCCCTTCGGCAAACCATTTAACCGGCCAAACGATCACCTCGCACACCAGATCGTTCAACCCATGTTCTCTGACAATCCGCTGCGGAACCGGATTACATGTGATATGTATATTGGCAAGGATGCCCAGGACCCGGCATTCGTGATTGAAGATGCCCTGCAACGAGTCAATGACAGCAAACAAACCAGACTCAAGATCCGCCAAGGAGTAAAGGAAGGTGTACTGTCCGCCAGCAATGATTTCGTCGTGGTGGCAAATTCAGCTGTGGCAAAAGGATTTTGCAGTGCGCTGGAAGCAGCGTCTTATATCGCTGCCGAACAGGCTCGCAATCGTGCAATACAGGTGGATGATTTTCCGGCCTGATCCGATTCAGATGCCGATCCGACTGAGATTGTTGATCAGCTCCCGAATTATTTTTTCCGCTACCGGATGATTGACGGCAAAACTTGCTTCCAGTGCTATAGCATCATCAAGCACAGTGTTCCCGGCCGATTGTGCCTCTGCATCCACGAGTTCATTGATATCGGTTTCCAACTTACGGGTCAAAGCGAGAGTTTCCTGGTCTACCGTTGATGTCTGTTCCAGCTCTGAAAGCAATTCCTTCAGTAGGGTCTTGATTCGATGCTCGCTCACATTATTCTCCTGCTGGTTCTTTAATTGGTTAATCCACGGCGCTTCAGGAGAGGTTCAATTGACGCCTCCCGTCCCCGAAAATTCCTGTACAACTCCATTGCATCCATGCTGCCACCGCGCGACAGCAGGGTGCGGCGGAAATAACTGCCGTTCTCCCTGGTCAGTCCCCCGTTCTCCTTGAACCATTCGACCGTGTCGGCATCAAGCATTTCTGCCCAGATATAGGAATAATAACCTGCCGCATAACCGCCCATAATATGGTTAAAGTAAGTCGTGCTGTAGCGTGGCGGTGCTAACGTCACATCGACTCCGTGTTGCAGCAATATCCGTGACTCGAAATCCAGCAATTCGCCGGCCTCAGGCACTTCATGCTCTGTCAGTTGATGCATTGCCATGTCGAGCAACGCAGCAGCCAGGTATTCAGTTGTCTTATACGCTTGATTAGCGCCTGCTGATTGCTGCAGCCTGCCAGCCAACTCCTCAGGAATAGCGCTGCCGGTCTGATAATGCACAGCATAATTGGCCAGAACCTCCGGCCACAGGGTCCACATCTCGTTCACCTGTGACGGAAATTCAACAAAGTCACGGGGCACACGACTACCTGAGAAATAGGGATAACGCACATCGGAAAGAATGTTATGCAACGCATGGCCAAACTCGTGAAACATGGTGGTTACTTCGTCAAGTGAAAGCAAAACAGGCTCACCAGCAGGTGCCGGTGGGATATTCAAGTGATTGGCAACGACCGGCTGTGTTCCCGACAATCCGTTTTGAGCGGCATAGGTGCTGCTCCAGGCGCCTCCGCGCTTCGATGGTCTCTGAATATAATCACCAATAAACAAGGCGAGCGTCGCCCCGGTGGCATCAAATATTTCAAAGACCCGAACATCCTCTTGATATACCGGCAGATCAAAACGCTCCTTGAAAGTAATCCCGTATAGTCGAGTGGCCGCGTAAAATACCCCGTTAATCAATACGTTATCGATTTCAAAGTAGGACTTCAGATCCTGTTTGGCGAAGTCGCTGTTCCGCCTAACCAGCTTTTCTGCATAGTATCCCCAATCCCAGGCCGCCAACCTGTCTGCATTGCCCTCGTCAGTCATCAACTGCTGCAGTTGTAGCGCCTCGTCCTGCAAGTTGGTCAGGACCGGCGATAAAAATTCGCCAAGTCGCCGGTTAACATTGTCGGCAGAGCCGGCAGTCTGGTTACTCAATAGGTAGTCCGCGTAATTCCCAAATCCCAGCAACTGTGCTTTGCCTGCGCGTAATTTAAGGATTCGGCTCAATAATTCCCGATTGTCGTATTCGCCGCCATTACCGCCGCGGGAAAGTGAAACCTTCATGATGTATTCTCGCAATGCCCGATTTTCCAGGCTGGCCAGGACTGGCTGCTGAGTTGTATTCTGCAGGGTAATGACAAATCCGTGTTCCAACCGGTCTGCCTGTGCCCGGCTTGCTGCTGCCGAAATTTCCGCCTCGGTTAATCCAGCAAGATCATCACGATCCTGTACTACAATGGCCAGCCGGTTTGCTTCCAACAAAATATTCTGGCTCACTCTGGTCTGCAGCAAGGCAAGTTCAGCATTGATCTGGCGGATTTTCTGTTGGTCTTCATGTGCCAGCATTGCACCGGCGCGCACAAAGTCACTGTAGTATTTATCCAGCAGATAAGCCGCTTCCTGCTCAAGTCCAAGACTGTTTCGCTGATCATAAAGCGTTCGAATTCGCGCAAACAGCGCCGTATTGTGGACAATGCTATCATCATGAGATGCCAGCAGCGGTGTCACCTGCTGTTGCAGTGCACGCAATTCCTCATCGCTGTGAGCTCGGGTCAAATTGTTGAAAATAGCAACGACCCGGTCCAGCAACTGACCGGATAACTCAAGGGCTATGATGGTATTGGTGAAATCCGGACTGGCGGTCTGGTTCGCGATGGATTCGATTTCCGCCAGCTGCTCCGCCATACCCTGCTCAAGGGCGGGCAAGAAATGCGACGTCCGAATCTGATCAAAACGAGGAAATTCCAGCGTTAAGCGGCTTGCTGTCAACAAAGGATTGACATCACCGGCCATACCCGGATTGGAACTTGTGTTTTCAACCACATTAAATTCCGTTACGTGGTTTGTGATACCAGACACGACCTGCTCTGGTTCGTGGGCACGATCACAGGCTGCAAACAAACAGCTCACCAGCATTACCTGTAACAACCCGATTTTGCCTGTCAACGCCATGGGTTTATCACGCCCCGAAGATTCAGGAATAATGAGTGTAGCATCATACCCGTTGAGCCCGACACAATTCTGACGAGACCGCAGTTTCGTGCGAACCATGCGGATTTTTCCCTTTCTGTCCCTGTTCTTGCAGCATACCTGTCAGGCTGTATCGCATATAATGCAGCCACCTTAAAAAGGGAAAGTTCCGAAGTGAGGCTAATGGCCTGCATAACTGTTTCAATGCCAACCTCTGAGCAAGGCTTGTTTGGCCCTGACCTGTGCCGGCTTTTATTGCTTGCATTACTGGTATTTTCAGGGTCGATTGGGCAATCTTTCGCCGCCGAAGTTTCGGTTTCTTCAAATCAGCTGCCCATCGCACTCAGCCCCTATCTGGATTACCTCGAAGATACAGGACGCGAACTTACCATCGAAGATCTTTTGACTAATCCCACCCGCTTTCAATGGCGGCGTAATACCCAGAATACCCCGACTCTTGGTATCTCAAATTCAGCGCATTGGTTCTTCCTGCAAATTCTTCCCCGCGACCTGAAAGCCGATGTACCCCTGATTCTTACAGTTGACGCACCCATTATTGATCGAATTGACATCTATTTTGTCATAGACCGCCAACTAACAGATCAAACAACCGTAGGTGACACAATCCCGTTCAGCGCACTGCGGCTACCCCTGAGAATTCCCGCAGTGGAACTTGAACAACTGGAAACGGGTAGACCCGTCGGGGTTTATTTCCGCATAACCTCGAGCTCAGGTGTGGAGTTTCCGCTGCTGCTGACAGATCTTGAACTGCTACTGTTCACCGAACAGGGAGCGCATGCCTACCTCGGTGCATTTTTCACTTTTATTACACTCTGTACCGGGGTATGCCTGTTGATTTACGTCTATTTGAGAGACCCCGTTTTTTTTCATGTATCGGTCTTCTTTCTGGCTGGAATAGTTTTTTTCCTTGGCCTCACAGGTGCGGGTCGATTATGGCTGTGGCCCGAAAGTGAGGAACTTAATACCAGGCTGGTTTTCATAGCAGGTTCGTTTTTGATTCTCAGTCTGACCTCCATCGGCCGATCACTGGATTTAAAATCCCGCTATCAGGACTCCGTGCGTCTGGTCATGCGAATAATCAGTGTTGGCATGGTGGCAGCGGCTTTTTATTTCCTGTTCATACCGTTTGAGAAAATCGCCCGCGAAACGGTTTTGCCACTAATGGCGATGGGTTTTATAGTGGCCCTTGCAGTCATAACCATGGCTGGAATCGCTGCAGTTCGAGGTTCCCGTACCGCGATATTTTTGTTTCTTTCCTGGGCGCTGATGTTACTCAGTTACATCCTCACCCTGTTTTACAAATTCCAGTTGATCGAACGCTCAGCGTTGATATCCACCTTTGGTCAGGGCTTTTTTTTGGTTTCAGCGGCCCTCCTGCTCGTGTCTCTCGGTGAATTTATCCGCTATAAAAACAGTGAATTTCAGGACGCACGGTCAGACGTCAGGGCAAAAACTGATTTCCTGCGCAATGTTTCCAGAGAAATTCTAACTCCGGTACATCTGGTGCTGGCGAATTCGAAACGACTGCTGTCCGGCCACACCGACTTCATGGATGACAAAACCCGAAACCATGTCACCACCATCATCAAACAGAGTAATTATCTGCATAATCTGATTAACGACCTGCTGGAAATGGCAGAACTCGAATCGGACAGTTTTGAACCTACATTCGAATTGGTGGAAATGTCCCGCTTCCTGAATGAGATCAGGGATCTGACTCGCAAGGCGGTTGAGGAGAAGCATCTCACACTGGAAACCAGTTATTCATCAGCCAACCTGTTGTTACAAACCGATCGCGCCAGATTGCAGCATGCATTGACAAACCTGATTCACAACGCCGTCAGCTTTACCGACAAAGGCAGCGTAACGCTCTCTTACAAGGCAATATACTTTCATCGACGTCTGGGTATAGAAATTTCCGTCAAGGATACCGGTCGAGGCATGAGTGAGGAATTCAAGCGGCAGCTGTTCAACGAATTCTCCCGTGAGACGCCGGCATCGGAACTTGACCCTAAAGGAACCGGCCTCAGTCTGGTGATTGTCAAACGCATGGTCGAAAAACTGGGCGGCGAAATCGATTTTGAATCAAGACTGAACAAGGGCAGTGAATTTTTTATCCGCTTGCCGTTGCGCCACAGCAGCGATTAATGAATATCTGGACCCCTGAATATCTCAGGCTCCGAGCTGTTCTGCCAGATCGACAAAATCTGCCGCTCTGATGTCATAGGGGTCTGTGGTATTGCGCTGCACGATTTGTTCTGCTCCCCTTTCCAGTGGACGGTAAACATAGGCGGTCTTGAATCCAAGTGCGGCGGCAGCACGCAAATCGCCAGGGTGCGCGGCAACCATCATTATTTGCGCCGGCGGCAGGTCCAGCAATTCGCTTGCTTTCAGGTAGGCTTCAGGATCCGGCTTGTAATGACGTGAAAGTTCGGCCGAAAGAATCGTATCCCAGGGCAGGCCCGCATTTTTCCCCATATTCAGCAACAGTGCGACGTTACCGTTGGAAAGCGGAGCTATGGTGTAACGTGTTTTCAGACGATTCAAACCTGGAACCGAGTCCGGCCAGGGCATCAATCGATGCCAGGCTCGATTGAAATGATCCAGCTCCGGCTCCGACATCCCTTCCAGCCCAAATTCAGTGACCAGTTCATCAAGTATCTTTCGGTGCAGGGAATCGATGGTCGTCCAGGGCAATTCTCCGCTGCGGACCTGGTTCATTGCCGGACCATAGCCGTTGCGCCAGCGATCGGCAAACTGCGCCCAGTCCACCTGATAGCCCTTGCGGGCAGACAGCAACTGGCCTTCTCTGATAATTGAACTTCGCCAATCCACAACAGTACCAAATACATCAAATATAAGTGCCTGCAAGGCGGGACTTCTCCCGGTCTCTGCGGCCGCAGATTGCGCCAGCAGCGATTTGCCAAACATTCCCGGCAGCAACAGAGTCAGGCTGCCGCCCATACTCAGAAGCCTGCGACGAGACATCACCACGGTGGTACCGAAATCGATTTTTGACCTGGACATACTTACCCCCTCCGCCGACTATTCAGTCTGCATAGTTTTCCGGGAAATGATCGCGCTCAACCAACTCTATAAGAATGTGTATGACTTTTATGTGTAACTCCTGAATTCGATCCGCAAACGCACTGGCACCAACACAAATGTCAACATCTGCGATTGCGCCCAGTTCTGAACCTGCTTTACCAGTAAGACTGACCACTTTCATTCGGTTCTGTGAGGCATACCGGGCCGCTGCAATCACGTTCGGACTCTTGCCACTGGTGCTGATTGCCAGCAGGCAATCCCCTGCCCGTCCCCGCCCTTCCAGGTAACGGGCAAACACCTGTTCATAACCAAAATCATTGGCCACACAGGTCAAGT
>JBBDXV010000367.1:0-2370 GCA_040902165.1 Pseudohongiellaceae bacterium | reverse complement strand
GAAACCGGCATGATGATCGGACCCAAGCGCCGCGAAATCGGTCACGGTCGTCTGGCCAAGCGCGGTGTCGCCGCGGTAATGCCGAAGGAAGCGGACTTTCCCTATGCCATTCGTGTGGTATCTGAAATTACCGAATCCAACGGTTCCAGCTCCATGGCCAGTGTCTGTGGTTCGAGTCTGGCATTGATGGATGCAGGTGTACCGTTGACTGCACCGGTTGCAGGTATCGCCATGGGCCTCATCAAGGAGCAGGATCGCTTTGCCGTCCTCACTGATATTCTGGGTGATGAAGATCACCTTGGTGATATGGACTTCAAAGTGGCAGGGACTGCCAAAGGTGTGACTGCGCTGCAGATGGATATCAAGATCCAGGGAGTCACCGAAGAGATAATGGAGGTTGCCCTGCAGCAGGCCCTGCAGGCGCGTTTGCACATCCTTGCAGAGATGAACAAGGTCATCGCCGCACCCCGGGCTACGGTGTCCGAGAATGCGCCGGCAATGGCGATCCTCAAGATTGATGCCGACAAGATCCGCGATGTTATCGGCAAAGGCGGCGCAGTTATTCGGTCCATTACCGAGGAGACCGGAGCGTCTATCGATATAGATGATGACGGGACGATACGCGTATACGGTGAAGATGCTACCTCCAGGGATGCTGCAATCGAACGCATTATGGCGATTACTGCCGAAGCTGAAATCGGCAAGCTGTATATGGGCAAGGTGGCCCGTATCGTCGATTTCGGCGCCTTTATCACCATTCTTCCCGGCAAGGACGGCCTGGTCCATATCTCTCAGATCTCCAAGGATCGAGTCGAGAATGTGAACGAGTATCTCAAGGAAGGTCAGGAAGTACTGGTTAAGGTAACTGACCTGGATGCGCGGGGCCGTATCAAGCTCAGCATCAAGGAAATCAGTGACGAGGAAAAAGAGGAGTTTGCCACGGCAATCTGATCCAATCCTGCAACTCCAATTCCGCGACAACGGACAATCAAAACCCGTCGACCCCTGGTCAGCGGGTTTTTTTTGGCCGCGACTTGAGTCCAGGGAAAGCGTAAGAATACAAGGAGCGGCTTGCGCAAGACTTTTGCGTTGATTCTCAAGTTCCTGTATTTTTACGCTAACCCCAAATAAGCCATCTGCCCAGGTTTCATTTGAGTAGCTGCCAGCACCTGCAACCACGAGGGAATCCATGAAATCAATTTCTCTGTTATTTACTCTACTGATCACGACATTGCTGGCCGCCTGCAATCAGGAAGCCACGCCACCGCAGGATCAGGCATCAATGTCAGCCCCGCCAGCGGCCATGGAAGCCGGCAAGCCGGAACTGGGTGACTGGGGTGTAAACCTCAACAACCGGGACCTGGCGATAAATCCGGGGGATGACTTTTTCCGTTTCGCCAACGGTACCTGGCTGAATGAGTTTGAAATACCTGCAGACCGAAGCCGGTTCGGTGCCTTCGACATATTGTCCAAGCAGTCATCAGAACGGGTAAATACAATCATTCAGGATCTGGTCAATTCCGAACCGGCGATAGACAGCATGGAGCAGAAAATTGCCGACTATTACCAAAGCTATATGGACGTGGAAACCTTGAATAGTCTTGGCGTTGAGCCACTGCGGGACGCGTTGGCCGCGATCAATGAAATCGACTCTGTTGCGGAACTTGTCCAGGCTTTTGGACGTTCACAGCTGGACACTACCGCTTCGCCATTTGGCTTTGGCATAAGTCCGGACCGGGTTGATCCGGATTGGCATCAGCTTAGCATCTCGGTTGGCGGTATCAGTCTGCCGGATCGGGATTATTATCTGCTTGATGAGCAGCGCTTTGTCGATATACGCAATGCCTATCATTCCCATATCATTCGTATGCTGGATTTTTCCGGCATGGAAGATACTGACCTGATGGCTGATGCAATCGTCGAACTGGAAACCCGGATCGCCGAAACCATGTGGCCGCGTGACCAGCGACGCAATCGGGACCTTACCTACAACCCGATGTCCTACGCTGACTTCAAAGCAGCTTACCCGGGGTTCAACTGGGATGCTTTTTTTGCAGCAGCAGGCGTGGAGGGACTGGAGGATCTCAATGTTTCGTTTCCAAGCGCCATGTCTCCTCTTATAGACATCATCAATTCTACCTCTCTGGATGACTGGCAGGCTTTTCTTGCCTATAAGTTGATTTCCAACAATGCTGGCATTCTGTCTGAGGATATCGACAATGAAAACTTTCAATTTTACGGCACGGTGCTCAACGGTATTCCGCAGCAGCGTGAACGCTGGGAACGGGGAGTCATGAGTGTCGGTTCATTGAACAGTCTTGGCGAAGCCCTCGGCCAGATATATGTGCAGCGTCATTTTCCTGAATCGGC
>JBBDXV010000366.1:0-2374 GCA_040902165.1 Pseudohongiellaceae bacterium | reverse complement strand
GTTTCTCTATCCGTTTCTCTATCCGTTTCTCTATCCGTTTCTCTATCCGTTTCTCTATCGTTTCTCCCAAACCTTTTCTCATTCCTGCTTACTATTCTTCCTGCATTGTATTCTCGTGCATTTTCGGTATGGATAGTGTGCCTATCTTCCTGTTTTGTTAGTCCAGTCACAGGAACTATGCAAACCAGTCCATAATTTTGGGATTATTCACAGGGCAGTCAATTGACCTGCTTTATCGTTAATATTAGTAGAAAAAACCTACACTGCCAGAATTGGTCTGTATGCGTCAGAACAGGGCAGCTTCCAGTTATTTGCGGTGCAGCGCCGCCAGGGCTTAATCAACAAGAAACAAAGCCGGATCGACGCGCACATTATTGAGATTGATGCTCCAGTGCAGATGCGGGCCGGTTACCCTTCCGGTCTGTCCGACTTTGCCGATCTGTTCGCCGGCCAATACTTCGATACCAGGCGTCACGTCAATCGTATTCATATGGCAATACAGACTGATCAGGCCGTAACCATGGTCGATGATTATGGTGTTGCCGTTAAAAAAATAGTTGCCGGTGCTCAGAATTACGCCCGGCGCAGGCGCATAAATCGGGGTGCCTTCAGGTGCCGCGATATCCATACCGGAGTGCGGGCTGCGAGGCTGGTCATTGAAAAAGCGTCGCAGGCCAAAGGAGCTGCTGCGTGCTCCGCTTACCGGAGCCTGCATCGAGAACACCGGTGTCAGATTTTCGTTCCAGCTGGAAAATGCCAGGTTCATTTCCGCACTTTCCCGGTTGATTCTTACCATGTCCTCGGCGTTAGGGTTGACCTGTCTTTCATTGGTAATGGTCAGATGCTGTTCAGTGTAGCGTTTGTCTGTGACGGTGAACGGTACATTTTCCTGGCGTCCATCGGCGTGACTGAGGACAATCTGGTGCGAGCCGGGGCGTGCATCCAGGGATAGGCCTATAATGGCGTATTGCTGTCCCGCATGGGCGGCCAACAGCACCCGTTCCGACTGATACAGGGCCGACACCGCATTGCTGCCGGTTGGCACGACCGCCACACCGCCCGGCACCATGGCAGAGCGGGGCAGGCTTTCGATTTCCGGTACGGCAAGTGCTTCAGAGACAGAAATAGTAAGCAGCAACAGCAGCAGGCAACACGATGTGCGTTTCATGGGCTGACTTCCCTTATGCCGATAATCATGTAAGCGCGACCTTCTCGTTTCGATCTTTACTATCCAGGCTTTACCCAGGCTTCACTCTTCAATTTTCAACACCTGCGCAATCAGCGAACCCTGATGCAACCGGGTAGTGACTTTATCTCCCGGGTTGACAGCGATACTGTTGCGTAACACTTCATGGTTTTCATTGTAGGTAATGCTGTAGCCGCGGCCAAGTGTTTGCAAGGGACTGACCGTGTTCAGACTGCGGGCCAGATGGGTCAGCTGGGTGTTCTGGCGCGCGAGATTCTGCTTGACCGCGCGCCGCAGTCCGGCTTCCAGTCGGTCAAGGGTTTGTGCATGTTCCTGCAGGCGGCGACCCGGATGTTTGAGCCGGCCTCGCAGGGAGTCAAGCCGGCGTGAACCATCCTGAAACTGTCGTGCGATGGCATTAGTCAGCTGGCGGCGGAAATCGGCAAACTGCTGCAGAAACTCCAGCTGGTCCGGACTCATCAGTTCCGCTGCGGCCGAGGGCGTGGCGGCGCGCAGGTCGGCGACAAAATCCGCGATGGTGAAGTCCACTTCATGACCGACGGCGCTGACCACTGGCAGGCGGCTGGCAAAGATGGCACGCGCGACGGATTCATCGTTGAATGCCTGCAGGTCTTCCAGTGAACCGCCGCCGCGACCCAGTATTAGCGCTTCAATTCCCAGTTTATCCGCCAGCCGGTTTGCCAGCTGTAAAGCATGAGTGATATTCGCTGCTGCCTCGGCACCCTGTACTGCGACCGGGAACAGGGTGATCTGTGTCGCCGGAAAACGTCGCCGAAATACGGTCAGCATGTCATGGATGGCGGCACCGGTAGCGGATGTGATGATACCTATATGGTGATAATGATCAGCAATTGGTTGCTTGTGTGCCGGGTCGAACAATCCTTCCGCTGCCAATTTGGCCTTGAGCTGCTCAAATGCCCGGCGCAGGGCGCCATCTCCCGCTTCCTCCATGCCGTCAGCGATCAGCTGATAATCACCGCGACCTTCATAAAGGCTCAGACGACCGCGGATCAATACCTGCATGCCGTTACGCGGGCGAAAGGGCAGGCGCATATTTCGATTGCGGAACATGGCGCAGCGCAATTGTGCCTGTTCGTCTTTCAATGTCAGGTACCAGTGTCCGGAAGCCGGCATCGACAGATTGGAGATTTCGCCTTCGATCAGCAG
>JBBDXV010000365.1:0-2381 GCA_040902165.1 Pseudohongiellaceae bacterium | reverse complement strand
GCGCCGATCACAGGTAGCATCACCATCGTCAAGGATGCGCAGCCCAATGACGGGCAGAACTTTACGTTCACCAGCGATCAGGCCAGTATCGCGCCGTTCCCACTGGATGATGACAGCGACAGCACGCTCGCTGATCGCCAGACGTTTACGGGTCTGGCCGCTGGCAGTTACAGCTTCACCGAAACCCAGGTCAGTGGCTGGACGCTGAGCAGCATTTCCTGCACGCCCGCTACCAACACCAGCACCAATGTCGTCACCGGCGTGGCCAGCATCACCTTGACGGCAGGCGCCAATGTCACCTGCACCTTTGTCAACTCCAGGGTTGCCTCCGGCTCACTGACCATCGTCAAGGACTCTCAGCCGGACAACGCTCAGGCCTTCAACTTCAGCACATCCGGTGCAGGCCTGAACAACTTCACCTTGGACGATGATGGCAATACCACCAACGCCTTCTCCAACTCCGTGACCTTTAGCAATCTGACAGCAGGCATAGCGCTCACCGTGACCGAAGACGCCATCACTGGCTGGACAGTGCCCTCCCTGCAATGCATTCCGACAGTGCCAGGACTCACCTCAATATTTACCGATCAAGCCAATCGCACATTTACCGTGAATCTGGAAGCAGGCGCCAACGTCACCTGCACCTTCAGCAATGTATTTACCGCGCCTGCCCCCTCAGCAAGCATCTGCGGCGTGAAGTTCAATGACTTGAATGGCAATGGCTTGCAGGATGCGGGAGAGCTGGGGCTGGCGAACTGGCAGATCAGTCTGGGTATTGCTGCCATACCGCCGGTGACGACCGGCACTAAAGGTGAGTATTGCATCAGCGGTCTGCCCGCTGGTACTTACACGCTCTCGGAGATTCTCCAGGCGCCCTGGCTGCAGACTTTTCCTGCGGCACCTGGAACCCATACGGTAACGCTTACCGCAGGGCAGCAAGTCAATGGCATCAACTTTGGTAACGTGATTCCTTCCGGCCTGTGCAATTCACTTTCCGGCAGCACATACATTCTGCTCAGCAACGGCAGTTTCGAGACTGCGCCACTGGTCAACCCTGGCACCTTCAGCTTTTTCGACCAGTCTCTGGTGCCCTCGTGGAACACCACAGCAACAGATGGCCTGATGGAAATCTGGAGTAGCGGATTCGGTGGTATTCCCGGGTATTCGGGAAATCAGTTTCTTGAGCTCAATGCCAATGTCGGCGCCACGGTCTATCAAAGCTTTACAGCGATCCCGGGCAGCACGGTCACTATCACCTTTGCGCACCGCGGTCGCGCCGGGTTCCCGAACCAGATGAGTGTCAGTCTTGGCGCCATCGGCTCGCTCCCCGCGACTTTGGGAACCTTCACGGCCAGCACTTCCGCGTGGACACTCAACAGTATCAGTTACACGTTTCCGAACAATGGCCAGACCGCTTATCAAATCGGCTTTGTTGCCAACGACACTGGTCCGGGCGGCAATTTCCTCGACGATATTCAGATGATTGATGACGCGTGTCTGGACGCTGAGGTGACTGATACGACTACGTTGAGCAATCCCAAGGTCTTCACCTTTGTGGAAAGCACTTATCCTCTCTTGTTCGCTGGGCCAGGCGTAGCAGGCCAGTCCGGGCCTTACGCGTTTCGTTTTTATGAAAAGACCAATAATTATCTGGCGATCGATGACATGGGAACCATCTTCATGATGGGGGATTTCACCGACAACGCAGTGACAGAACTTGGCACCATCGTCGAGTTCACAACATTGATCAGAGGTTTTTACGCCGGGGCAGTGGCCAATTCGCGGGTGTTTGATTTCGCCGCAGGAAACTTTCCTGAAATCTTCAGCGGTGTTCCCCAGGAAGGACGGCTTGATCAGTACGACTACCGCTACTATCCGCAAAGTGGCAACTATCTCGCCATCGACAATGCAGGAATGCTCTATATCCTCGGACCGTACAGCAACAACGCACTGGTACGCCTCGGCGAGGTGGAGTCCCTGAAAAGCGACATCACAGCATGGGAGGCCGGAAAAGCTGAGTGAGCGTTCCAGGCGGCCTTGCACATTCGGACTCAAGGCCTCTCGCACCTCGCCTTAACGATCAATTGAACCAGTCAAAGATACAGCTGTATTTGACGATGAACTCCCTGGCCCGTTCGGGTGGCGCGCCAAAGCCGCTGTCATCTACTTCGTTGTACACCAGATAAAACCCGAGTTGGCGGATTGCAGCCAGGAGAAGCGGATATTCGTGGCGATCAGGCCATCACGCTCGTTGTATTGCACCAGGGTTTGCAATGACATGTTTGGGGTAAAGGAATAAGTCAGACGCAGGCGAGCGAAATTGACCGTGAAGTCGCCGGTCGGCAATTCGATATCGCCGTAACTCCAAGTGAGCTGGGAGT
>JBBDXV010000364.1:5943-16653 GCA_040902165.1 Pseudohongiellaceae bacterium | reverse complement strand
AGAAACTCCCTGTTCAATTACCACGCGCATTCTTCGCAGGTCCGGATCTGAGCGCAGGAACAGATTACCGTCTGTCTGACTGCCGCCGCGCATGGACTGGTCAAAGGGATGCTCCTTGGCATGGTGTATATTTTTCAGTTTTGCGGCAAGTAGCTTCAGCTCCGGGATTATTTCCGGGAAATCAAAATAAGCAAACAACCTGCCCCCGCCGTCAAGCCATTCACTGCGCGGATCGCCGATTAATCTCCAGGCGACACTGAGATATGGCCACGCACCCATAACATTCATATCACGAGAGATTCGCTCAGCGTTGGCAGCGGCCAGGTCATACTTGCCGATACGTAGCAGAAAACGAATCCTGGCAATTTCCAGCTCACTGTCGTCTGCCTCCGGCATGCGCGAGAAAAACGCTGCAGCACGTTGACTGTCTCCTGCCTCGCTGGCACAGGCGGCTTCGTATCGATCCAGCAATAATTTATCGGGCAATGCACTTCTTGCCTGATCCAGGTGGTCGAGCACCGTCTGATATCTTCCTGCTCGCATCAAAGTGGCAAAATAACCGATATACAGATCGCGTTCTGACGGGTAGGTCTGCAATGCCGATTCGAAGCTCGTTACAAAATCCTCGCCGTAACCAAGCTGCCATTTGAGTTGTGATAGCGCGGAGTGTCCCGGTACCCACAGCGGTTTTTCCCTGGTCAGGCGGGTTAGCGTGGAGATGGCTTCATCTCCCATGCCGGCTTCCAGTTGTGCCACAGCGTATCCCAGTTGTAACTCGGGATTCTCCCGCGCGGAGTCCACTGCCTGAAGGTAAAAAGGCAGTGCTGCTTTGCCGCGCTCTGCTTCCACCAGGGCGCGCAGGTGCAACAACGTTGTTGTCGCGGGTGAGAGTGCGAGAGCCTTATCAAGCAATATTGCAGCTTCATCGTGTCGTCCAACTTCCCGCAGCACAGAACCAAGGCCATGCAGCAACCGGGCATGCTCTCCGGAATTCCTGATGCCTGTGCGCAACGTCTGTTCCGCATCGTTGATCAGGCCCAGGTTCTTTTGCAGCATGGCCAAATTAACTGCCGCATCAATGTAATCGGGTTTAAGGCGCAGGGCCTGCTGATAATTTGCCATCGCCTCTTCGTGCTGTTCCAGATCGCGAAGACAGTTGGCGTAATTGTTATACACATGGGGGTCATCGCGTCGGGTTTGCAGCACAGTCACAAAATGTCCTGCGGCAGCAGCGAAATTTCCCAGCTTGCGCTCCACCACGGCCAACGCGTGTTCGGAATCAATGCCAAGGCGTGGGTCCTGCAACAGTGGCCGCAACAGTTTCTGCGCGCGCCCAAGATCACCGCTTCGAAGTGCGGTATTGGCCTGGACAAACTGTTCCTGAGCTGAGGGCATGACTGCGCGGCGATGACGTGGTTCAGATTTGCAGGCCTGGTAACAGGAAAAACCGGCTGCGCCTGACGTCCATACTACAATGAAATCCGGCGGCAAGGTCCATACATCTTGAGAGGACCTTGCCGCCGGCGGGGGGTTACCGCTTTTCCGCAACAGCCTAGAAGTTGTACTTGAATCCCAGGTTGTAATAACGGCCTATCACGTCATAGGTTCCACCATTGGTCCAGTACTGGTGCGTACCTGACACCTGGGGAGCAAAGGGCGGATCTTGATTGAACAAATTGTTCACCGTGAAAAACACCTGCATCTGTTCATCCGCGCCGAACCGATAGGTCGCGGTCGCGTCGGTGTACCAGATCTCCTCGACATCGTTCTCATTAATCGTGACGCCTTCCTCTCTGGCAGTGTCATACAAACCACCATCGATATAACGCTGCTGGGCGTAGAGCGAGAGCCGGCCCACATTGTAGGTCGCAGACAGATGGCCCCGCCACTCCGGATTACCTGCCTGGCCTACTTCGCCGGCCAGGTTTTCCGCGACACCGTTCGGCGTGGTGCGAATATTGTCATACTGGTAATTGGCCAGCAGACGAACACGCAAATCACCCGGTCCTATGGCCTGATTGTAGGTGGCCTCAAAGTCCCAGCCGGCCACTTCCAGCAGATCCAGGTTCAGGTAAGGCAGGTCGATACGATAAGTGCTGCCGGCAATTTCGATATTGGCACAGGCTGTCTGGTTGTTCTTCTCATAACACTCATCCATGGTTTCCTGGCGTCCAAGTGACGACACGGCGCCAGCAATTTCAATATCGTAATGGTCTGCCGAGAAGCTGAACCCTTCCAGGAAATCCGGCTCAATCACAATGCCGTAGGTCAGAGTATCCGCTTCTTCCGGATCCAGTTGCGTATTGCCGCGGGTCTTGGTGATCACGTCGACCGTCAGACCGGTGACCGGATGACGCGCCGTACCAATCCCCTGCCGCGCGCCGAGGAACAATTCCGCAGTGTTTGGCGCCCGGATGTCGCGGGAACGGGTAGCGCGCAAACGCACCTGACTATTCGGTTCATAGCTCAAACTGGCCTTCCAGGTAGTCGCACCTCCGCTGAGACTGTAATCCGCATAGCGAGCCGCCAGGTCCAGATCCAGACTTTCGATCATCGGCCGTTCAGCCAACAGGGGCAACGCCACCTCGACAAATGCCTCGGTGACGTCGTAATCGCCCGCCATGGGCAGGGGGTTACCCACGATGAACTGCCCCTGTTGTCCGGCGATGCTCTGGTTGCCGCCGCGAATACCGGTGAGGTCAACTACCGGCACAGCATTCGCTGACACAGTCTGGTCAGACGTTTCATCACGCCATTCAATACCGGTGGCGAATCCAACCGGCCGGCCTTCGATGGAGAACATTTCTCCCTGCAGGGAGGCTTCCGCCACGGTTTGTTCCAGTGTCAGATAGCGCCACTCATCCTGCATCGCAAAACGCAACGCCTCTTCGGAGGGCGAGCCTTCACCGAAAGGATTGAAAGGTACGCAACCGGGGTCCAGACCAAACAGATAGGTGGTTCGACAGACTATATTGCCTGAGGTGTCGCGTACCGAATCAATGGAAGCGTAATAGTTACGGTAATGCAGGGTCCACAGGTTACCGATACTGGTGTCACTCTCACCCATGGTGAGAGAAAGATCATAGGTCCAGCCGTTATCCAGCTCACCCTCACCACCGATGGCAAAACGCCAGACATCCTTCTGGTTGTCCGCAATAATGTATTTTTCATTGTGAATGCGGTTAAGGCGGAAGTTGGTGATTCCCGCTGTATCCATGGCCGTTTTGGTTGCCGCCGGCAGAAAGGCATTGTCGTTATAGATAGTGGCTGCGCAGGACGTGTAACAGTAGTTGGTGTACTGCTCCCACATGGTATCGGCTTCGGAATAGGTGAGTTCGGCAAAACCGTTGAAATTATCTGTCAGGTCATAGCTGGCCCGCGCGAAAGCGGTCCAACGCTCCAGTCCGGCCGTCATATTGCGGTCATTGCGAATACCGCTGCCGCCTTGCATGAAAGTAGCTGATCGGAACGCGCCATTGGTGAACGGCATCGGCGTCCCGCCGGGTCCGAATTGCGTACCTGCCAATGGCCCTGCAGTAATTAGCCCACCGAAGGTAGCGGCCGACACCCGCACACCATCCTTGAGCAGCAAGGTTCTTGGCTGGGCACCGGTATGGTTGATGATACCGGACTCACGCTTGTTCCAGTCGCGGTCAGTGTTGTAGGGGCCAATGTCATCCGTATCATAGTACTCAGCACTGAATAGCAAATGACCGCGTCCGTCGGCGAACGAGCGACCGTGTGCAATGTCAGCCTTGAGACGGTCGGAGTCGCCATAGGTGGAGATGCCGGTCTGGATGTTGCCGCGCCAGCCTTCATAACCCTTGTCGAGAATGAAATTGATCACTCCCGCCACCGCATCCGAGCCATAGGCTGCAGAAGCCCCGCCGGTGACTATCTCTACCCGCTGCACCAGATTCTGCGGCAGCAGGTTGATGTCGGTGGAACCGGAATCCGTAGCCGCGACAAAGCGACGACCATCAAGAAGAACCAGATTTCGCTGGGTACCCAGATCACGCAGACTCAGTATGTTCGAACCAGTAGCGCCGTTCGCAGAAACGCCTCCATTCTGAGGCTGCGATGAACCATTGAACTGTGGTAACTGGTTGAGACCGTCCGCAAGTGTACCGGGGTCGGATAACAGCAGATCTTCCGCAGTAGCTACTGTGGTGGGCGTAGGTGCCCGGTAACCATCGCGACGGATACGACTGCCGGTAATGATTACTTCTTCAACTGCCTGATCTCCGGCAGCATTCTGTGCCGAAGCCGGACTGGCGAGCATCATTGCCGCACAAATTCCAGACGTAGAACCCCAGAGGGCTCGCTGAATTGAGAGAGTAAGTAATGAGGATTGGTGTGGGAAGGCTTTTTCTGAACTATTGAATCTCGATAAAAGTTCACTCTTGGTCATGGTCTCTACCCCTCGGTGTCGATGAATTCTCATCGTTCACAACATATTTTTTTCAATAAAAAAATACGGTGCAACATGGCACCGTAAAAACAGACTAGCATAATGAATTTTTTTTGATCGTGACTTAAAGGTCTTACTTCATGATCTTTATGAATGTGCCAGGTCCCGTCCTGCTACCTTGCTAAGCGCTTGTATTCGAACGATCATGATGGGTAACTTGTCCAAGCCCTCCGGCATCTCCCCAGTTTCCGCCTTTCCAGATCCGGATGCTGACTCCACGAGTTTCCGATATCAGCTCGCCATCTGCGGTATAGCGCCAGTAGCCATTAAGCAAATGCGCCTTGTCATGCGTCTCATGAATAACGAGCGGTCGCTCGGGACGCAGACGCGTGTAGCTGTAAGTGCCGACAGCGCCGCCAGCGAGATCAGAGAACTCCGCCAGTCTTGTGTCGTAATTCACGTTGCCGGAGGGTGGCTGGACGGTCGAAACCTGAAGACGAGTGGTCACTCCGCTGACGCGCCAGCCCTGCATGGGATTATTGTCTCTGGCATTTTGTGAGCGGTCGCGAGGACCATAACCAAAGTTGACACTTGCGCGTTGCGTGCCAACCGGCAGATCAGGCTCATAGGAACCGCGACCAATGTCCAGATTATTGAGAGTCGCTTCATCGTTGTACCCGAAAGCCGCGAGGTAACCCTGGCTACCGATGCGGTGAGTCATCTCCGCATCAGGATAGGTGTTGTCCTCGTATTCCTGTTCGTGCCAGATGGTCGAGACCAATTGTATCGCCCAACGCCCATCATTATTGGTAACCGAATACACGCCTTCACAATCAAGCAGACGATAACCACTTGCGTTATAGCGCTTGTAGCTCAGGGAATACACTCCACCCACCGGGCAATACAAATGTACATTCACGCCTTCCAGCAGATCGTAGGATCCGGCACCGATACGAGTTAACCCGCGACCCGTGGTATTCAGGGTTGGTGGCGGATTGGCGATAAATTCCGCACGTGTCTGGTATACCAGCGGTACGATGTTTTCATAAATCGCAAAAGGAAAGTGCAGCGTGTCCGCGATACCTGCAATGTCGCGCTGGTTCAGAGCCGTGTAAAACGCCATCACCAACCGCAGTCCTTCCGTCACTGGTTCGGCAAACGACACGGGATAACGGGAGTCCAGCTGTGCTCCGGACGGAAGACCCTGTGGTCTTTCAAAATCGTATCCATTGGTTTGCGCCAATGCACGACCACCGAATGGAGCAGGCCCGACCGAGCCGAGCACACCGAATGCGCCGAGCAAACCAGCGGCACCCGCCTGACTAAAAAAGCGTCTACGAGAAGGAAGCACCAGATTTGAAGTTGAATGCTGCGCGGACTCGGTTGGCTTTGTTTCTGAGGAATGAACGTCTGTTACATTTTGTTTCTTATTTTCGATCATAAATTGCTCGCTTGCTGTGGTTTACAGGACATTTGTATCTGAATATACCGAGATTATTCATTTTTGGTATATAAAAAATTGACTTGGTTAATGAATTTATTGAATGATCTTATCCCATGCGAAGAAAGCTTCCATCGATAAGAGCATTAGAGTCATTTGAAGCTGTGTTCCGTCACGGCAATGTCACTCGCGCTGCTGAAGTTTTGGGTCGCACCCAAAGTGCTGTAAGTCGTCAGGTCGCCAATCTTGAAGAATTTCTTGGTCAGGATTTGTTTGTACGTGAACGCAAACAGTTGATTCTTAACGACACCGGCAAACGTTACCTGGATAAAATAATCAGTTTGCTGGACAAACTCGAAGAAGAAACAGTCCGCTTACAACAACTTGTAACCGAAGACAATGTACTGCGACTAGGTGTATTGCCGACGCTCGCTTCCCGCTGGCTGATGCCAAGACTGGCAGGCTACCTCGCTTCAGGAGAATCCACAGAACTGCATCTGGTCAAAGGTCTGGGTCGTATCGACTTCGAGCGTCAGCAGGTTGATGCTGCAATCGAATGTGCCTTCACCAAACCGGAAGACCTGGTAAGCCATCATCTTCTTGATGAGTACATAGTGGCAGTTGTCTCGAAAGAGATCTATAAAGACGATGCTGCGACCGAGTATAGCAAGTTGTACATGCCGGCCAGGTCCAACGCCTGGGAGATGTGGGAACACCTTCACCCTCTTCCTGTCACCAGCTCCTGTGTGAAATTTGAAAACTACACGATGATGATAGAGGCGGCCTGTCTGGGTTTTGGTGTGGCAGTTATACCTTCGCTGTATGTAAATCACGATCTGGAGACCGGCAGGCTGATCGCGCCGTTTGGCAAACCTGTGCCGAGCGGACGAAGTTACTGGCTAACCTACCCCGAGAGCTCACGCAGCAAGCGCAAAGTCATAGACTTCATGACATGGCTTACCCGCGAAACCTGAACATGCTCTCAAATCAGAGCGGAACCGCCTTGTAAATACCTTTTACTGTTAATGTTTGTTACAAAAGGATTGGAGCGCCGAATTCAAACGAACAGCGCAGCGATTTTGAGACAGAGTTTATGAAGCAGGTTTTGACCTTGGTTGCGCTCTTGTGCATCAGCGTGAATGCCCACGCAGATGTGTTTGCCGTTTTTCGTGATGAAGACGGCAGCACCAACTGGCAGTATGTCGCCAATACCAGTGCCAGCCTGTTGATTTTGACCTTGTTGGTCGTGCTGTTATTCCTGATTCGCGCGCACTTGCGTTCCAAGCGCTCAAATCGTGCACTGACCGAGATAAAGGCCACGCTGGAAGATCGTGTTGCGCAGCGTACATTGATATTACAGGAGACCGCCGAGCAGTTGCGCAACCGTGAGGCCTATATCGGCAGTATTGTGAACTCGATGCCGGTGATGTTGATCGGTATCAACGAGAAGTTGCAGGTGACCCAGTGGAACAAAACTGCAGAACAAATTACCGGACGCCCGTTTGAAGATGTGGCAGCGAAGAATCTGTGGGCCGCTTACCCCGCCATTACACTCACTGAGGCGCAAGTGCATGGTGTGTTGGTCACCGGTGAAACGCTGCAACTGAAACATACTCAGCGTGGCCAATACAGTTTCGATATTACCGTTTACCGGCTGAAGGATCTTGATGATACCGGCATAGTGATTCTGATTTCCGATATCACGAAACAGGTCAATGCTGAAAACAAGGTTGCAGAGCGCGATAAATTGTCTGCGCTCGGCGAGCTGGCATCGGCAATGGCGTATGACATCAGTCTGCCGATCAGTTCCATTTTCCAGCACGTCACCAACTCGCGGCAAAGAATTGAAGCGACTGAACTGGGCGGGGTAAAGGAGTTTTTATTGCAGGAAGTGGAAATTGTTCGACAAAGTGCACAACAGGCCACCTTTATCGCGCAGAATTTGCTGGACCTTTCCCGCAGTCATCGCAATATAAAAACGTTTGCAGACGTCACCGGCATCATGGATCGCAGCATTGAACTGGCAACGGCGCTGTTCACGGATACCGATAGCCTCGCGTTCAGGGACATAGAAATCGTCCGCAATTACGACTCAACTGTTCCGCAAATATCCTGCTTTCCAGCTGAACTGGTACAGGTCTTTACGCGTTTGCTGCGCAGTGCGTATTACGCGCTCAAGGACCAAAAACCGGAAGCGCATGACAAACCACGAATTAATATTGAGATCGGTCAGTTTGTGGATTCGCTGTGGATAAAGGTGGAGCACAAAGGGCAGTGTCTAAATGCCGATGAGCAGGTAGAAATATTTGAACCGTTTTTTGATACGTCAAATGGCCCGACCACCTTCCCGGTTGAACATCGTCTGTCCTATTCCTACTTTATTATCACCGAGCATCATCGCGGACATATGTCGGTGACTTCCGATGAAAAGCTTGGCACCTGTTTCAATATTCAGTTGTCACTCGTTTGAAGTCCGCGCTCTGCATGAGGCCTCAGGGCTTAATGCAACAGGCTCCCAAAGCCGATTCCGGATCAACCGGTTATCGTTGAAACATATAGGAGAACTTTACAAAGAACTGGTCACCGTCCTTTTTCAGGTCATCGGTGGTGATCAGCTCGGGGCCGTCTTCACCGTCCACGATGTCAAAGTTGCTCGAATTGGAGTTGTAGCCCACATAAAACGCTGACCATGGATTGATCACGTAGCGCAACAGCACATCGAAGTTCAGATTCTGATCGTCCTTAAGCCGTGTCGCCGGACCGGCATCGACATCTTCATACTGGGCGATAAAGCGCAGGGACATTTCCCGCGTGAATTGGTAATTCCAGTTGCTGCGGAAAATTTCATTGGTGAATACCTTGGCACCACCGCGCGACTCAAGATCAGCATGCACATAGGAATTGTCTACTCTCAGCCTGTCTATCGGGCGCCACAACACAGATATATCGATCCGGCTGGAGTTTGCTACGCTCGGCAGCGTTCCTGTGGGCGGGACAAGATTCAGGGCAGTACCGTCGGTATAGCGCAGGTTGAATCCGATACTGTTCAGTGCGTTATTGTTGTAACGGACGCTCCAATTGTCATAGTCATACCCGGTGGTTACCGGGAGCCCGGCGAAATCCTGGGGTCGCAATACCTCGGTAAATTCGGTTGCGCCGACATTGAAGCTGCTTGTATCAAAATTGAAATTAATTGACGGGCGGAATTCTGAATAAACCTTGGTTCCCTGTTGATCATCCTGGTAAACACCGAAAAGCCCAAGACTCCAGCTGTTGAGTGATGAGTTCTCCGGATAAAAGCTGAAATCATGGCTGGTGTGCAAACCGGAGATGTCGGATTTGAAGAACCGATTCTGGAAACCAAGCTGGGCGCGAAAATCTTCATCAGTTTCGACAAAATGTATATGGGAGTTGTACATACTGCCCGAGTGGTCCAGACGCACATTGCGCTGCACGCCAGAGAAGGACTGCCCTCCCGCAGTCGGTTCGGTGTCAGAGCCGACTATCTGTATATTGGTCACCCAGTTCTCCGTCAGCTTGAAGCGGCCGTCGACGCTGGCGATCCGGTTGTAACCATCAAGCAGCTCCCGATCGGTCAGCAGGAAACCCACCCGGTTCTGGTCGGACAGATCACGGAACCCGCGCACGATGCCGATATTCGCCTTCTTGCCGTCCAGCGGATCGGTTGATGCACGATTCAAACCCGGCGCTTCGTCGTTCATCATGATGGCGCCAAAGCCCCAGTTGCCAGTGCGGCCGGTAAAACGAAGTCCACCTTCCGGGTCAACGATGCGACGGGTAAATACCAGAATCGAATCGGTGGCGAAAAAGTCGGCATTCTCGACAAAGAACGGGCGCCGTTCCGGATACTGCACCTCAAAGCGCTCGTTCACGGTGACCTGGGGTTCATCGGACTCGACCTGGGAAAAATCAGGATTGAGTGTAAGGTCCAGCACCCAGCTGTCGTTGAATACGAATTTGGCATCGACTCCCACATCCAGTTCTGCGTATTCGTCAAAGCGCGGACCACCGGCGGCACCACTTTCCAGCGCATCCACCTGACGCGCAAACATAAACGGAATGATCTGGGTGTTGTTGCCGGGCGACACATCGCGAATGCCGGTGAGCATCGCAGTCTGATTCAGTCGTCCTTCCCTGCTGATCGAATAAGCCGGCCAGTACATGGACTCGCTGACGCGCGGGATCTGTCGTCCGAGTTGAACGCGCCACAGCTGTTCACTCGAATCCGGAAAACGCAGCCCTTCCCAGGGGACCGCGATACGCACCATATAACCCTGATCAGACAATTCACCTTCGCTGTCCCACACGGCTTCCCAGGTGGTATCGAAACCGGCGCGGTTGGAAGCGCCTTCGGTCCAGCGCGCATCCCATTGGATACCGAGGGGCGTAACCCGGAAGGTGTAGGCAGTGCGTTGGTCATTGAAAGTGTCAATACTGAGTTCGACGCTGTCATCACCGCCGATATTTTCCCGTGATGCCAGATTCGCCCGTATCTGGGCTGGGTTGGAATCGAAGGCCAGAAAAACCGCATAGAGGTTGTCCTGGTCATAACCCAGATAAACATCGGTTCGTTGCGAGGGTTCGCGGCCGTCGGAGGGTTCGCGTTGAATGAAATCAGATACCCGTGCCATCTGTCGGGCCAGGTCGCTGGCTGGGGTCATGCCGATAAAATCCTGCAGCTGTGGTTCCTCGCTCAATTGCGGAATCACAACATTATTCGGACTTTCGGCGGCTGACAGGTAGCTCGATAAACCAAGACTGCCTGCAACCAGCAGCGAACCCGCAAATGATTTGACCCAACGCATGACTTACTCCCGTTATGGATTTGAACTAAAAC
>JBBDXV010000364.1:0-5843 GCA_040902165.1 Pseudohongiellaceae bacterium | reverse complement strand
GCAGCGCGGCGTTGCTGCTGGCCACTCTGGCCTGTTCGGCATCCACCAGCTGGCGATAGGATTCGGTTTCCTCGGCGCTGGCAAGATTGTTCTTGAACAATTCCTCGCGTCGCTCCAGTTCGCGACTTGCGCGTGAAAAACCGCTCCGCGCTTCGTCCTGTGCCGCACGTGCAGCCGCGATTCGCGCTTCTGCGGCGACAATATTGGCCTGGGTTATGGCAACGATCCGCTGGTCCTGCGGCGGCAGGGCCAGTCTGGCAATCACCTGTCCCTGGCTTACCCTGTCTCCCTCATCAAGATTCGTACGCAGCAGTCGGCCGGTAATCGGCGCGGCAACAATATAGGGATTCCTGGCCCTGGTTCTACCCTGTTCGTCAACCGTAACGGAAAACGGACGGCGCGCAACGGTAGCGACTTCGACCTGCACTGGAACCGGTCGCAGTGCATAGGCAAGCAGTCCCGCTGCCACCAGCAGGCCCACCGTATACATAATTTTTCGCAAGGGTAGCTTCATCTATTCTCTGGTTTTCAATACCGAGACCAGGTCAATCTGGTTTAGTCGATGCCGCACCGCCCAGCCACTGGCCACGGCGGCAACAACAATCAATGCAGCCGACAATATAGCGGTTCGCGGTTCTGCGATAAAGGGAATGCGATACAGATCGGTCTGAATCGCCTGGGTAATGACATAACACAATCCATAGCCGATCAACCATCCCAATGGTATCGCCATCAGGGTGATCACTGCCTGCTCACCCAGCAACAGAAAGGCAACTTCGCGCCGATGAAATCCCATGACCCGGAGGCTGGCCAGTTCCCGGCCCCGCTCTGACAGGGATATTCGTGCGCCATTGTAGATAACACCGACGGCAATAATGCTGGCAAAGCCGAGCAAAAACCCCGCGGAAATCAGTATGCTCTGCGTCATCTGCTGACGGAATGACTCCAGCATAATTTCCGGTGAGGCAACGCCGGTCACCGCCGGTACCTGTTTCAGATCCTGATACAGCGAGTTCATTGCTTCATCATCAACTATCAGATACGCCCCGGACACCACATTGGGTTCCTCACTCAGATCCCACAATGCCTCTTTGCTCATATAAGCCGAGACACCGAGAAAATCTTCTATGACCCCGGTTACGACGACACTGGATCTCTTGCGTTTGCCTTCCAGCATTTCGACAATGACTTCATCCCCCGCGCTGACACCCAGACGCTCGGCCAACAGATCACTGATGATCATGCCCTCGCCGGGCACCGGAATTTCCTTGCCGTCGGCATTGATGATTCGCCGCAAGCGGCCCGTGGGCTCCATACCCTGAATACCCACTTCCCGTTCTCGATGCCCAAAGCGCAGGCGCGCCGGGACGACCCGATAGGTTTCCACCCGGGTTACACCCTGCATGCTGCCCAGTTCATAACGGACACTTTCTGGCAGAATTTGTCTGAATGTAAGCGTCAGGTCTTCGCGCTGAATCTGTCTGAACTGCAGATCCATCATCAGATTGACGCTGTCAAACATGAAGAATCCGATGGTCAGAATGGCGACCGAGAATGCGACTCCCAGGGCGGAAAGAAATGCCTGCACCGGTTTGCGTTCCACATTGCGCAAAATCATCCGGCCGGTTGAACTTAGAAGATAGCCGACGCCAAGCCGTTCAAAGATACCGGGCTTGAAAGTCGCCGGTGCTTCCGGACGCATGGCTTCAGCCGGCGGCAAGAGTATCGCGCGTCTTACCGCAGCAAGAGAGCCGCCGAATGCCCCGACCACACAGGCAAGAAATGCAAACAACAATAGTGATGGTGTCAGGCGGTAATCGAGACCGGGAAGATCGTAATAGAGATTGTAAACACCGATATAGAGATCGCCCATCATGGCGCCGCCTGCTGCACCAAGAATTCCCCCCAGCAGTACGGCGACGACGGCAAACATCAGAAAATGCGTGCCGACCTCACGGTTGGTATACCCGAACGCCTTCAGAACCGCGATCTCACCACGCTGGGTGTTGATCAACCGTCCCAGTACCAGATAAAGCAGAAATACGGCAATAGCCAGAAATATCAGCGGGATGATGGCGCCCATAACCCGGTTCGAGTCGATATCCGACTGCAGTATCTGATGTGCCGGTTGATCGCGACGTTCATAGGCACCGAGGCCGCCATAGGGCTCAAGCAGATTGTCTATCGCCTCAAGTACCGCTGATATATTTGCATCCGGGGTCAAGGTCACAAAGGCTTCATTGAAGGCGCCATCCATATCGAAGGCCGGACCCAATGTATCCCGGCTCGCCCACAGCACGCCATAACGCTCATCTTCCGGAAAGAGGGAGCCTGGCGGGACTGCATAGGAATGCTCAGGCGCAACAGCTATACCGACTATATCCAGAACCCTGGCCCTGCCGTTGATGATGACACGGATGCGGTCTCCGGGAGAAAATTCGCGGGCCGCCGCAAAATTTTCCGAGATAATGACTTCGTTCAACGCCCCGGTAGCCAGATAACGACCCTGACGAATTACAATGTCGTTAAGTTTGGGACGTCCCACCGGCGGCAGGGAAATGAATCGCCCGATTGCCGGAATGCCGGAATCGTCCAGATCCAGTGTAGCCATCAACGTGACCCGGGAATCTGCTGCATCTACTCCCGGTATGGCCTCCAGTCGCGGCACCAGGGTCTCGGGTGCGCGCACCAGTGACACCCAGACTTCCGCAAAGCGTGTGTCGTTGTAGTAATCCTGTTGCGCCTGAACCAGAACATAATAGCTGCCACGCATCGTAACAACCGTCATGATTCCCGCCGCAACCACCAGGGCAATTGAGATCACCTGGCCCTTCAGGTGCCATAGCTCGCGAAACAATTTGCGATACAAAGCCGGCATGTCAGTTTACCATTCGATTTCTTCAATGCTGGTTCGGGTTTCGTTTTCGACCCGCTCAACTATCTCTCCGCTGCTCATCCTCACGACCACGTCGCCCATGGAACCGATGGCGGCATTGTGGGTAATGATGGCCGTTGTCGTTCCGGTAAACTGATTCACATCATCCAGCACCTTTAACACCAGTTTGCCGGTTTTGGCATCCAGGGCACCGGTGGGTTCATCACAAAGCAATAAGCGCGGACGTTTGGCAATGGCGCGGGCAATGGCAACTCGCTGCTGCTCACCACCGGAGAGTTGCGCGGGAAAGTGATCTACCCTGCTCTTGAGACCGACCATTTCAAGCGCTTCCTCGGGCGACATGGGGTCGGCCGCGATATCCGTTACCAGCGCAACATTCTCCCTGGCGGTAAGCGATGAGATAAGGTTATAGAACTGGAAAACGAAACCGACGTGCAGACGCCGGTAATTGGTCAGTTCCCGCTCGGTGTATTCCGCCAGGTTCTTGTCCAGATACATGACAGAGCCACTGCTGGCCACGTCAAGACCGCCAATAATGTTCAACAACGTGGATTTTCCACTACCGGAGGCGCCAAGCAGGACGGTCATTTCGCCTTCATACAATTCCATGTTGACGTTCTTCAGTGCCTCTACTGTCATCGTCCCCATGGGATAAACCTTGCACAGGTCACGGGTCTTAAGTACGGTTTTCTTGCCTTGCACTGCGGACATGGGAAGGGCAATCCGGATTGCTCAAATTTGAGCACATAGTACAGATAAACGACCCTGATGACAGCAGGATCAAGCCCCTGGGTCGCAGGCAAATACGACGTGGTTTGCTGTTGCGAGCCTGTGTTCTTTGGTCAGTCTCCCTTGATTATGTTATCTTGGCGCCCATTACTTGACCCGGGAAAAAGTTCGGTGATTTTCGCATCTCATTTCAGGTTTCTGTGGAACGGCGGCCTTGACCCGGACACAGTCGATCCCAGCAAGCTCAGGCAGCGTCGCACCCTTTCGACGACGGCTTTTTTGCTTATCCCGGTTGGCATGTTGTTGATGGTCTCCAATCTCTATACGGAGGCCGAACGTGACAATCCCCATATTGCTGCTGCACTGGTAGTAGTACTGGCCTGCATTTATTTACAGGCCTATTTCAATTCGCCACGAGCTGCCGCAAATCTGGGCATTGCCGCGTTCTGGCTGGTCGTGGTCGCCGCGATGACTTCGGTCGGTGTCTGGGGCAAAGCCTGGGTCTGGCTGTTGCCGATAGCGCCTATCGCCACCCTGGTTTCCAATCGCCTGTCCGGAACTGCGTGGACACTATTGTGCATGGCAAGCCTGTGGACTTTTGCGTTGTTGCAAAACAACGGTTATGTGTTCGAATTCGCACAGGAGTTGACCGGGGACTCTCCCATTTATATCGCTATCGAAGGCAGCATGATTCTGTTGATGCTTTCCATTGCGACATTTGTATTTCGCACGGCGCAAACCCGGACCGAGCAGATGCTGACGAATGCTGTAGAGAAACTGGAAGTGGAAGTTGCGGAACGCAAACTTGCAGAAGATGAGGCGCGTCGCTCCGAACAAAATAAAAGTGCATTTCTCGCTGCCATGAGCCATGAACTGCGCACACCGCTCAACGGCGTGATCGGTGCTACCAAACTGCTGCAGGACAGTCACCTGTCTCCCGGCAAGGAAGAGTTGGTGAACATCATTCTGGAGAGCAGCGAAAGCCTGCTGGAACTGAGCAATAACGTACTCGATTTGTCCTCGCTGGATTCCGGTGCAGTGTTACTGGAAAGAATTCCTGTTGATATCCGTGAACTGGTCAACAAGACGCTCGTGCCACTTCAGTTTCAGGCGAAGAAGAAAGGCTTCAATATCAGCTGTCAATTTGAAGACGATCTGCCCCACCTGATTGTTGGCGATCCTACGCGATTGCGACAGATACTCATCAACCTGGTTGGCAACGCGGTGAAGTTTACCGACAAGGGTGAAGTCACCGTGGTAGTTGATCTGGCGTTTGAACGCCTGCGCTTCCGGATCAAGGATACCGGCGTCGGTATACCGAAACACGCCCAGGCGACATTGTTTGAACCTTATGTGCAGGCGGATGTTGAAACCATGCGCCGTTATGGTGGTTCCGGTCTCGGATTGGCCATCGTCAAAAAACTGGTCAATGCTATGGGCGGCAAGATCATGATTCAGTCGGTGCCGCTGGAAGGCTCAACATTTACCTTTTTTATACCGTTGGAGAAAGCCACCAGGGTTCCGATTACCAAAGCCGGTGCCACGGCGCGCACGCTTAACAAATTACGCCTGTTAGTAGTAGATGACAACGCGGTAAACCGGATGGTGCTGGCAAGACTGCTGGAAAAGGACCAACACGATGTGGTATCGGTGGCGAGCGGCAGAGAGGCGCTGGATTATCTCTCTGATCACACTGTCGATGCCGTGCTGATGGATATTCTGATGCCGGGCATGGATGGCGTTACCACGATGAAACGAATTCGCGCCATGGACAGCGACATCTCTTCGGTACCGGTAATCGCCATCACCGCCAATGTTAAAAAGGACGACGCGAAGATTGTACTGGATTCCGGTATGGACGGATTTGTCGGCAAACCCTTTCGCTACGAAGAATTGCTTGTCGTTCTGCAAAAAGCCCTGCGAAAATCCCGCCCGACCCAGCGCAGTGTCGACTGAGCGCTACCTACCTGACTGGTTCAGTAAAGCATTTACCTTGAGCCTGGTCAAAATCCCGACCGCTTTTTTTATTAAAATTGCCGGTGTACAAGCCATCAGTGTCGTATTAAGGTAGCGGAGGTAGGGACACTTCTGCAAAATCATTGCGTGAAAAGCCCATGAACAATCAGGTTCTACCGGTTCTTTATTTCAGGTCGATCTTCCAGCCGAAGGAGACCTTTGCCGAGCTGGCATCTTCCTATCCGAGTCCGGTGAGGGTGCT
>JBBDXV010000363.1:0-2393 GCA_040902165.1 Pseudohongiellaceae bacterium | reverse complement strand
CCCATGCGCCAGATCTCACTTTCATCCAGGGATCGCTCCCGGTGCATGAGAATCCAGTCGGAGTGCTCATCCAGGGCTGACTGTCCCAGCGCATACAGGATCATGCGTTGCTCGTCGGCACTGGTGGCTTCCGTCAGGCGACGGTGGGCATTGTCAAAGATGCGCAGCATGAACTCGTACTGTTTGATCAGCTCCTTGGTGCCCACCGCATAGGTGTAGCCTTCGCGCACTGCGTACAACAACAGAGTGGCCCCCATGAAGACTTTCACCAGATTGCTGATGGATTCCGGCAACAGTGGGCCCCAGAAAATAAACAGGGTGACCGTTATGACGCTGATGAACAGACTGGCCTGCCCTATCCGTTCAGTCACTTGATGCCGCTTGATACGGTCCCTTGCCTTGCGTTTGAAATAGCCCAACTGTCCGCGATCAGGGGCTCCCACCCAATTCTCGATGGCATACCGGGTACCTGCCCTGTCCCGGTTTGGAACCGCGTCGCAACTCATACCTGCCACCCGCATCACATTGCGGATCCAGCCAAATTCTGGATTCTGGCTCTGTAAATAACTGTCATGGGTAAATTTCCATTTGTTCTCGCTGGCCACGCCGGCCACCGCCCAATAAAACTGGACCCGTAATCCCTCGGCAAGAGTGCGGTAATCCAGGTATTTGCGCTTCCAGCTTCCCCGTCTGGCAAACCACTGGACGACGATGGCGACACCAAAAAATCCCAGAAAAGCCAATAAAAAACTGCGCCAGGATTGCATGTCAGAATAGAGAATGAACATCAGACCCATGGAAAATGCTGCGATGTGCGTCACCAGGAGGGTCCGCAGCGTCTTGCGTTGATAAAACACCGCCAACCAGTCTGCAATGCCGAACAAATGGTCAACCCGCTCAATACCGAACGGCATGACGGCCGTTGATCCGGTATCCAGCAACGACGCTCTTTCCCGCAGGATCGCCTCACCATGAGTGATGGCATCGGCACTGAATTCGCCGCTGCGCTGAAAGATCAATTCATGCTGGGGTGGCAGTATTTGTGTCCGGGGTTTGGCCGCGTCCTTGGTGAACCAGGACCAGGTAATGGATGTGATATCTGTTTTGGGTGTAACCTGCGAATCGGACCGGCTGCATTGAATATGGAAAACCAGATCACTCTCGTCATCCACCAACATTTTTTGGGTTGCCACCGTCTCCGGTGTAACACCCGGCATCACATCGTCGTGATGGAATTTGATGACCTGGGCCGTGCCACCCAGGTGAGAGGACGGCATGCCATCCCAGATCGCCAGCAGGATATGGCAATGGGCGCTTAAATAGGTGCCCAGGTGGGCATAGGGATAATCCTGTAGCCACTTGTCATAGTCCACGCCGGTGGGTGGTGGCGGCATACCCGTGAGTTCGAATACGTCACTGGCCTTTTGACACAGTTCCTGGAATCGTTGACGCGACCGGTCGTCACGAAAATCCTGCAGGTACGCCTCGCGAGATTTGGGAAGCGGCACGATCAGGGGCAGTGACATCTCCACCGCCACTTCTGCCACCAGCATGTCGGCGCCCTCCGCCAGGGGCGACATCACCGTAAGCACATTGTCTGGATAGCGGGACTGCAGCTGCCCGAACAGGGCTTTGACCCGAACCTGGATCAGGGGAATCTCGTGCTCGACCAGGTCACGATGACCGGTCACCGCGACGACCAATGGTAATTGCAGATCATCGCTTGTCATGACAGGCGCAGGCCCAGCTGGATTTGAGTGGCAATGTCGGGCTCTCTATCGGCAGTTTCCCAGGCAGCATGTCGTTTTAGGTTGCGGCGCGCAAGCCCTTGTCGCCGTGACGGCTGGTCAATTTCACCAATTAGTAGTGCCCTCGGATGTCCGGTCCTTCAGCCGTTCGGCAATTCAGGCATTATCTACCTGTATTTCCTTATTATGCTGGTGGCCGAATATCAATCAGCTGGTTCGACGGCCGTCACGAAGACTTTGTAGATGCGTCAAAGCGGATTGCCGCACATGGCACCAGCCGGCTCAAGCACCAGATCGGCTCACCCGTTGTGACAATCAACGGGCACCGGGCAATCAGCGAGACCAACGTCATTATCATGGTGCGCGCCAGGACAGGGGCAGGAGAAATTGATACTTCCTCCTATGCCCGCTTCTATGACTGGCTGGTGAAGGTAAACGGCGTTTGGAAGTTTGCAGAGCGCGTCGGCGTCTACGAGAAGGATCGTATTGACCCCGTCAGCTCAGCGCAGGGGCCTAAGGGGACACCTACAATTTAACAACTTAATCCACAAGATCATTCAGACTGGCGTTTTCCCGAGCACAATGTGCATGCCCTTTAGCAACCCATTCCGAAACCGCCTGCTGGCTGATACCCAAACGAGTCCC
>JBBDXV010000362.1:5542-16746 GCA_040902165.1 Pseudohongiellaceae bacterium | reverse complement strand
CCGGGAGAATTTCCGCCGCATGCGCAAGGGGACGCCTGCCCAAATTCTCAACACCTCGATCAACCAGACGCTCAGTCGTACCCTTATCACCTCGGGTACAACTTTGATGGTGGTCATCACCTCCCTGCTGGTAGGAGGAGAGGCCATACGCGGATTTTCAATCGCGTTGACGGTAGGAATCGTGGTGGGAACCTATTCATCGATCTATGTGGCAAGCAGTATTGTCTTGTACCTTAAAGTGACGCGCGAGGACTTGATGATACCCATTAAGGAAGGCGCCGAATTGGATGGCATCCCCTGAGTTTAATGATCAAAGTTAGGGGGAGCTGCTGCGCTCGTTGATACATCGTTAAAAGCGAGTCGAGGTCTTGAGGTCTTGAGGTCTTGAGGTCTTGGGGTCTTGGCGGTCAGTCGTGCCGGGAGCTTCCCCCTTCGCGGCCTGCGGCCTGATATGCTCAGGGCGAACTCCCGGCACACCTGCCCTTGATGAATTCAAAAATGCGCCGCTTTCTCCCAGCATTCGCCTCGTCTTGACTTCGCTCGCTACGCTCCTTGTAAATTCAAATCTGAGAAATAATCGCACTGAACGAAGCCATTTTCGTTGGAGGTCGTGATGGTGCGGGTGTAAAGGGGCCCCCTCTGGGGAATCGTTACACCCGTACCCCTTGACTATAAGGTAGATAACAATTTTTCTTGATGACTTGAGATCTGATTCGTCAGAGTGATTTTTGCAATTTTGTAAACAGGGGCTTGAGAGAGGGAGACGTGGCGATATCGCGCTGTTCTCCCAGCATGCGGGACAGAATATCCATGGTGGTGAGAGGATTTGCGAGTACTACACGGAAAACTGTGATTGGCTGACGTTGGTAGCGCAGCGGATTGAGAGTCGTGCGGGAGACGAATGAAATTCCGCGATTGCGCTGAATTTTTTGCATCCCGCGATTGATCACGTTCAGCGCGATATTGATCGCCTTGCTCGACTCTTCGTCGGCGCCAGCCAAAATCGTCGCAGCTTTTTCCGGTCGATATCGATAGGTCAGAATGTTCAGTTCCGGCTCGCTGATCAGTTCAAAATCGGAGCTGACACTAATCAGCCGGGCAAAAGCCCGGGACTTGTCAATGCCCTCGTCGATCAATAGTTCATAACCGTGCTTGCCGATGATATGCAAACCGGCGTGGACCAGCAGTGCCATTCCCGGACGTGAGCCTTCGACGCTGTGGCTGCCAATATCTTTGGAGCCACGACGGATAATGTATTCCGCATGATGTTCAACGCTCGACAGGGTTTCGGGTTTGCGAAACACGCAAAGTCCCGCTCCCATCGGTACATAGAGTTGTTTGTGTGCGTCCAGCGTGACAGAGCTGGCACGCTCGATGCCGTTTAACAGATGACGATGTCGGCGCGAAAACAGGGTTGGACCTCCCCAGGCCGAGTCGACGTGGAAGTGGTAATTTCTTTCTTCGCACAGATCTGCCATGGCATCCAGCGGATCGACGCTGCCGGTTTCCGAAGTGCCGCAGATGCCCACTACGGCCATGATCTTGTAGTCCTGCTGTTCCAGGGCGATGCATTTCTCGCCTAACCTGTCCAACCGTATTTTGTTATGGGAATCGGTTTCAATCGGTACCAGCTGACGCCGTCCGATCCCCAGTATGTCTGCCGCCTTGCCGAGCGAATAATGGCCGCGTTCCGACACCAGAACTGCAAGCCCCCGACGCCCGTAGTGAGCTAGTCCCGCGGCCATGCCTTCCTGCGATACACCGGCAAATTCTTTGTTGACAGGCAGGGCATTGTTGCGTGCTGCCCATAGCGCGGTCAGGTTGGCTATGGTACCTCCAGAACAAAAACAGCCGATGGCGTGATTTCTGTCGTGCATCCAGCGCTGGTAAAAAGTGTCCGGTTCATTGAAAACCAGTCTGTGAATCATCCCGATAACCTGGCGTTCCAGTGGTGTAAAGGCCTTGGAAGTTTCGACCTTTACCAGGTTTTGGTTGAGCGCCAGCATGATGCGCGACAACGGCAACATGAAGTAGGGCAAAGCAGATGTCATATGTCCGACAAAGCTGGGTGATGCAACATGTACTGACTGCGCGACCAGTTTTTCCATCAGGAAACGAATGTGGTCGGAGACGAATGTAGGTTGCTCAGGAATTCCGGAATTGGTGAAGTCTTTTTCAATATCGGCCAGATTGCGTTCGGAGGCGACAATATGGTCCTGCAGAAACCCGGCCAGATCCCTGGCAATCGACAGGTCAATTTTCCCCAACGTCGAATCTGGTGCCTCCGGTACCGTAAAAATTCGATACAGTGACTCCAGACTTGCTTCGGCGTGTCTGTCCTGTTTCACCATGATCGTTTACGCGCGGACTTTGAGCCTTCAGAAGTGCCGCCGTTTGGCAGCGGCAGGTTCATCAGTACTCGTCGTAGCCCTCGGTAAGCTCTATATAGACACCGGACGGATCGGTTATGTAGGCGATCTTGAGACCGATACTGGGTATTTCCCGATAAGCCACGTCGAAGCTTATGCCTTTTGTCTCGAGTAACCTGCAGAAGGCCTCAAGGTTATCTACTTCAAATCCTATATGGTCAATTGCACGCCCACGAGTAGGCAATCTTGGTTCATCGCTGTCACCAAAGCTGAGGTTCATGCCCGGTACGTTGGTGGTATCGGGAATTCTGCCTCTGGGGCGCAGCTCGGTGGAGAAGATGTCCATGTACCAGGCCAGCAGTTCCTGGTATTCCGGGGTAATAAAATGAATGTGATAGCCGGCGATTTCCACCGGCAGGGCCTGATCTTCCTGCAACTCCACGCGCACGCCATCGGGCATCGTGACATAGGCGTTGGGTAATCCTTCGGCGCCGGTAAATTCACTGTCTACGGTCAATCCGCCAGCCCGCCACTGCTCAAGAAATTTCTGCATATTCCGGACTTTGAACCCGAAGTGGTCCATCACCGTTCCCAGTGAACCTCCGGTTGGTTCCCTGGCGGTAAGCGCGACCATCATATTGGGAAGTTTAATCACGGTGAGCGGACCGCGCTCGACCACGGTGCCATTGAAATACTCGACCCACATGCGCTTGTGCAGTTCGATATCCGTCACATTCAGGTGCACATGACCATAGGTCAGTCCGGCGTCATTGGGAACGGCCAGTTGTGACCAGGCCGGGTTTGCCAGCAAGCTCAATATGACCAGTGACATTAGTTGTTTCATTTTCCAGTCTCCTGCGGTTCGGTATTCGTCGGTGCGGAAGCATAAGGGTAAATGAGGGAGTTAGGGAACTATTGAATGAAATCTTCGGACTCGTTCACTGTACAGAGCTTGTGTTTTACTCCTTCTTAATTAAACTGTGGCGGCCTGTATGACGGTGACAGATTTGTAAGCGCATGAATTTTCATCCGGGGCAGGGGCATAAAGTTCGCCCCCGGGACGGCGATAAATCAACAGGGGAAACCCGGATCAACCATGGCCTACGAATGCGGAAACGAATGTATAAATATGCGGTAGTCGCCAGATTGTTGGGCTTGATCCTGTTATTGCCGGGCGCATTCCCGCTATGGGCGCAGGAAAATGATCATTTTCCACGACCGCCGGAACTGGAACCGGCAGTACAGTTCTGGATTCGTGTCTATACCGAGGTGGATACCCAGAGCGGATTTCTGCACGACTCCCAGCATCTTTCGGTAATTTATCGACACCTGCCGCTTGATCGAACCGGCATTGAAACCAACCGTAAACAAATCCAGGATGACCTGAGCGTTCTGGCGAGCGGGCGCAGGACCAATCTGACCGCCAGCCAAAAGGCCATTCTTGACCTATGGCCCACCGGTGTCACCAATGCCACTCTGGCGCAGGCAGTACCCAATGTGCGCTGGCAGCTTGGTCAGTCCGATCGGTTCCTTGCCGGGCTGCAACGTTCCGGTGCCTACAGATCCCACATAAATCAGGTAATCCGGGAAAAAAACCTGCCGCTTGAGCTGGGTGTGTTGCCGCATGTGGAGTCATCATTCAATCCCAATGCATTTTCCAGCGCGTCGGCCGCGGGCATGTGGCAGTTCGGCGCCTCAACCGGCCAACGCTTCATGCGCATAGACCATATAGTGGATGAGCGGATGGATCCCTATACCGCCACCTATGCAGCCATGAGCCTGCTGGAATACAACTACAGTATTTTGGGAACCTGGCCGCTGGCATTGACTGCCTATAATCATGGTGCTGGCGGGATGTCCCGGGCGATACGTGAGCTTGGCACCGATCGCATAGAGCGCATCGTTGCCGACTACAAGGGTCGCGCCTTCGGTTTTGCCTCGCGTAATTTCTACGCCCAGTTTCTCGCCGTCGTCGACGTTGAAAACAACGCACGGCGTTATTTTGGCGATTTGCACCTGGATCCGGCACCGGAATTTGTCGAGGTGACAACGGATGCCTATATCGATGCTGAGGTTTTTGCCAGTGCCATCGGCATCAGCCTGGAACAGTTACGCGCCGACAATCGTGCGTTGCGTCCGGTGGTCTGGGACGGCAGTAAACGCATCCCCAAAGATTTCACCATCAAGGTGCGCCGCAGTGCGGTTCGTGATTCTGGTGCGCTGCTGGCAATGATCTCCGCTGACCAGAAGTTCACAGTTCAAACGCCGGATGTATCTTATGTGGTAGTGAGGGGAGACAGCCTGTCAGTGATAGCGGATCGCTTTGACACCTCGGTCTCGCGACTCGTGTCGCTGAACCAGTTGCCGAGCAGCAATCGAATTCAGATCGGACAACGGCTGTTGCTGCCACAGGATAGTCCCGCGCCACAGACGCTGCTGGCAAGCGTAAGCACGCCTTCTGAACCGGTCACGGTACCGGCAGATGGACTCTATAATGTGCGCCGGGGCGATACGGTTTCGCTGATTGCGGCACGTTTCAGTGTGGCCGAAGCAGAGCTGTTGCAGGTCAATCAATTGCGCGATCCGCACCTGATTTACCCTGGGCAGCAACTGGCCTTGCCTGGGTCGCCAGCGGCAAGCTCGGTAACTGCGATCAACGCAGCGGATGTTCCGCGGCCGCCGGTCGAATTGAGCTATACCGGTGAGTCAGTTGATATTGCCAGCCCGGGGGTCCGTGACGAACCGGTGAGTATCCAGGAAGTTACGGCTCCGCAACTGGCTCTGGTCGATGCAATACTGCCACCGGCAGCCGTATTGCCTGATGATCAGGAGTTGCAGTTGCCCTCGCGACCGGATAACGACGATGCGGTTGCAGTCGATGTTCACCTGACACTGGAACAGAACAATGAGAGATTGGCGGACGCATTGTCGGTTGATCCTTCCGACTATTCCGTAGCCAGCAACGGCAGCATCGAGATCCAGGCTTCCGAAACGCTGGGACATTATGCTGACTGGCTGGGCTTGCGCGCATGGGATATCAGGCGCCTGAACAATATGGCCTATACCGAGCCGGTAATTACCGGCAAGCGGCTGAGGCTGGACTTCTCAACGGTAAATGCCAATGATTTTGAGGTGCGGCGTCGCGAGTATCATCTGCAATTGCAGCAGGAGTTTTTCAGTCAGTATCGAATTCAGGATGTAGAGACCTACCGGGTAAGTGCCAACGACAATATCGGTTCGATCGCCAGGATTCGCTATTCAACCCCCTTGTGGCTGTTACGCCAATACAATCCGGAACTGGATTTCAATCGGGTCCAGATTGGCCAGGAAGTAGTATTTCCTTTGCTGGAACCTGCCGGCTAATTCAGTCTGTCAACTCTGAAAACAAATTAGCGTATTCAGGTTTGAGAGAAACCGGAGAGAAACGACTCGCATTGACCTTGGGTAGTTCACCTCGGTGTTGAAGGATTTCCCACCATTGTCCCAGTTTTTCGATGATTGCCTCGCATTCGACATTAATGTTACCGGTTTGATACAGACAATCCGGCGGCAAATATTCCGGGTACACCAGCCGCTCCGGCGCCAGCGGCGTGCAGCCACAGGTCATCGCTTCAAGCATGGCCATACCCTGGAAGTCATGCAGGGCGGTTGATAACACGACATCACAGCTGCTCAGCAGTCGATAGTAATCCTGCGCCGTTGGGATAAACCCGAACTGCGGCGGTTCCAACTTCAGTCGCCGGCAGTGCTGTTGCATAATTTGTCCGACAAGCTGAAATTCTTCCGGTTGACGGCGGAAGCTCTCTCCCGCGACATGCAGACAGATCGGCAGTGAGCGTGCAGCGATGGCATTGGCAATTGCCAGTAACAGCATCGGTCCCTTGTCGTATTCCCAGCGGTGGTTCCACACCACCTGCAGACAGGCAGGTTTTGAGTCAATGCGGTGATGTGCCAGGGAGGTCTGGCAGGCAGAGGGCAGTGGTACCGGAATTACCCGACTCTGCTGCAAAACTGTAACCAGCCCCGCGGGCACATAATCCGGGAACAGATTCAACAGTTGTTCTGCTCCTTCTATAAAAGTGGAGCGGTTGTAGCTGCTGTTGAACACCACCTGGTCAGCACACAGCACGGTATAGAGGCTGGTAAGCCGGGGTTCGACACTGGAATACTGTGCATTACTGGCGGGATAGACAAACTGGTTTTCATGGCAGTAAACCATCGTGGGTATCTGCGCCAATGGTGGAACAAACCCGCGCAGGCTGGACAGATCAACCATTGAAGTTGCTATTAATAGATCAAATTTTTCGGTCAGTAGCGGGCGCTGTCCGAATCCCCAGCTCAAGCTGTTGCCGCGGATGCGCCAGTTGAAATGGCGGGGTGGCAGTGACAACTGGGTCCATGCATAATCCGGAAACATTTCCGCCAGCGAGCCACGCCACTGACGGTGACTTCTTGCATCGTAAGCCGACAGCAACAGAATACTCTTTTTCATGAACCCAGCTGGTGTGCAAAAGATAGAAAGGTAACAGCCATTATGACTGAACAACAACCGGTTCCTGCAGCGACCGTAGTGCTGGCGCGACAGGGTGATGCCGACATCGAAGTGCTGTTGCTGTTACGCAGTACGCATCTGGTTTTCAACGGCGGGAGTTGGGTTTTCCCGGGCGGCAGGATTGATCCCGAGGATTATCCGGAAGACAGCAAGGGGCTTGAGTATCATGCGGCCTGTCAGGCTGCGGTGCGCGAAACCTGGGAGGAAGCCGGCGTAAAGATTTTGCCTGGCGAACTCATTCACACGGCGCACTGGACTACTCCTCCCAATTTACCGCGCCGTTTCAGTACCTGGTTTTTTGTTTGTCCGATGACAGTTCCGGTAGAGGTCAAGGTTGATCGAAGTGAAATTCTCGAGCACCGATGGATTACACCGGAACAGGCGCTCAGGGAATATGCTGAACAGAAATTGCGACTTCCACACCCGACCAGGGAAACACTCACCGATCTTTCCCGATTCCGCGCACTCGACCAGTTGATTATCGGACTCGCACAATGTGAGGTCAGAGTGTTTCCGGCTTCCAGTCCGTATTACAGACCGGAAGAAATGGGCTTTTTTCGCGCCGCGCCAGTCATCTGATAATACCCTCTGCTGGTCGGCTGCGGCCCGGATATTAGCTTGCTTTTCTGGGCGGGTTAATGGGATAGTTGCTGGCAGGAAAACCTTAGGGAACCGTATTGAAATCCAAGACAAATTTCCTTTTTACGTGACTAAAGAGCCAGCCATGTCCTCGCCCACGTTCGCGACACTTCGACAGACCTTAAAGAATATCCGGCGCCGTCACAGTCGACTCTTCCTGCTTAAATACGCAAGTCGAACAGCAATCGCCATCGCCGTGTTGATGTTGTTGATGATTGTGGCGGCAGCCTGGCTTGATCCGGGTCGCAATGGCAGCATTGCTTTGTTCATCATTACGATGACGGGTGTGGCGCTGCTGTTTTGGCGTTTGTTGCATACCCTCAATATCAAGCGGGCCGATGATCAGAATCTGGCGCGCTATGTAGAAGACCGCATTCCTGATCTGGAACAACGACTGATGACATCGCTGGAATTCAGCGATCAGGAACTGCAGTTCGGGCGTCGTGGTGTATCACATCAGTTTATTCAGCGGCTTTGGCAGGATGCACAGGAACATGTGCAGCAGCAGCGCGAGCATGTGGAAACCGTCATTCCGGCGCGACAATCCTGGATGAATTTCGGTTACGCAGTCGTCGTCTGTGCGGGTTTGATTATTTTGCTCGCCAGCTCGGAACTGTTGCTCACAGCCGGCAGCAGACTGGCATGGCCTTTCGCGATTGTGGATCCGGTTATTCCTGAGGCAATTCCCTCCATGCCGGTGGAAATCCGGGTTGAACCGGGTAGCCTGGAAATGCAACGCGGCAGCAGTATCACTATCGTTGCAACCATCAGCAATGCGCGACCGGCCTCGGTAAATTTGCGCATGCAGGAAGACAATGTTAACTGGCGTGATTTCAATATGTCGCGCGACGGCAGCGGCAGTGACAGTGCGACCTACAGTTACTTTATCCCGGCATTGCAGGAAGACGTCACCTACTACGTCAGCTTTAGCGAGGACGGTCTGCACAATTCGGAACAATTCCAGATCAATCTGTTCGATCTGCCCAATGTTGAACAGATAGATGTGTCCTATGTGTATCCCGATTACACCGGTATCGAAGACAACAATGAAGAGGACGGCGGTGACATGGTGGTTCCTGAAGGAACCGAGGTCGAACTGCTGGTGACCTTTAATAAGGCAATAGCATCGGCAGTACTGGAATTTGATCCTGGTTATGACAGTGAGGGCCAGGAGGTCCGTCATTATGAAAATCTGCCGCTGGAAATTGACGGTAGTGTGGGACGTGCCAGGTTTACCGTATCCAATGATGCAGTTTACCGGATACAGGCCAGCGACTTTGATGCGCTGCAATCACGTAATCCATCTGATTATTTCATCCGCGCGATACTGGATACGCCTCCGGAACTGGTATTGAAAAGGCCCGGGCGCGATCAGGAAGTCATGCCGCTGGAAGAAGTGATTCTGGAAGTTGACGCGCATGACGATTATGGCCTGAGTCGCTTCAATCTGAATTACAGCGTGGTCGGCAGCGATGAAGTGGCGGTGGACTTTTTACCCCCGACCCAGACCCGCAGTGTCGTCGGCAATGAACTTATTTACCTTGAAGACCTGAATGTTGCACCTGGTGACTTCGTCAGTTACTACCTGACGCTGGCAGACAACAATGGTTTGCGCGGAGCGGTTGAGGTTATCTCCGATATTTATTTTCTGCAGGTCATACCGACTGATCAGGAGTTCCGTCGCTCTGCCGAGCAGGGTGGCGGTGGCGGAGGTGGTGGTGGTCAGGGCGGTGACAGCACCGCGCTGGTGTCGATCCAGAAAGATATTATTGCGGCGACCTGGAAATTGCGCAATCGCGCGGCCAATGTGTCTGGTTCCGAGTTAAGCGCTGATGCCGAGATAATTGCCGAATCACAACGAGAGGCGACCGAACGAGCGCGCATGTCAATCGATCGACTGGCTGAGCGTTTGAATTTTTCCGACGACAGTTATGACAATGCAGTGCAGAACCTGTCTCTGGCGATTGACCAGATGAATCTGGCTGCTTCAGAGCTGGACAAGGAGCAGGTGAACAGCGCGCTGAAACCGGAACAGGCTGCACTGCAATTTATACTTAAGGCCGAAGCGGATATTAATCGCACCAGTGTCGCCATGCAGCAGCAGGGCGGTGGCGGTGGCGGCGGCGGTGGCCAGCAGGAGCGCGAGGATCTTCGCGAATTGTTTGAAATGGAGTTGGGGCGTCTGGAAAATCGCTATGAAACACCACAAAGCGGTGGGGGTGGCGGTCAACAGAACAGTGAGGAAGCCAACAAGCTCGAAGAACTGGCACGGCGACAGGAAGGTCTGACCCGGGCGCAACGCAATCTTGCTCGTCGCGAGGATCAGATGACTGAGGAACAGCGACGTCGGGAGCTGGAGCGGCTGATGCGGCAGCAGGAACAATTGAGCCAGGAAGTGGCGCAGTTATCCCAGCAACTTTCCCGATCCCAACAAGGTGCACAGTCCAGTTCCGCTTCGCAACAAGCTTCACAGGGTGGTTCGGCGTCTGCTTCCCAGCAACGCCCGCCGCGCGGTGCGAACAGCAGTGCCGCCCAACAACAGGCACAAAACCAGTTACAACGCGCTGCCGAACAAATGCGACAGGCGGCCCAGAGTGAAGATCCGTCCATTGCCGCTGCCCTGAGCCAGAAAGCGCTGGAAAATCTGCGCGAACAACAACGGGCCATGAATGAACAGACCGACAGCTCGGTCAATCAACTGGCTCAGAACCTGTCCCAGCGCGGGCAGCAGTTGTTGCAGCAACAGCAACAGTTACAACAGCAGTTGGAGAATGCCAGTCGTCAGCAGGGCCTGGGTCAGACCAGACAAACCGTGCGTGATGATGCGGAGCTTCAAGCATTGATCGAAGACCAGCAACGGCAGCAGAGAGAGCTTGAAGAGATTGAGGACATGCTGCGTGCAATCGTCGCCAGAGGTGATAACGAAGACCAGCGTCTGATGTCACAGGCGCAGTCTGCCAGCAGGGATCTGCGACCGATCCGGGAGCAGATGCAAACCAGCAATCGCGTGTTACGTAATGGCATGGTCAATCTCGCGGTGGATATGGAAAGTGAAATTGAAACCCAGCTGGAGCAACTTAACCAAAATCTTCAGGCATTGAATCCGGCGAATAACGCTAATCCGTCAGATCAGCTGGCGCAGGCCGCAGCAGATGCCGCAGAACTGGCGCAGCGTGTACGGGAACTGCAGGAACAGGCGTTGGCCTACAATGAAAACGGACAGTTGACCGGCGGAGCGCCGAGTCTGGGTCAAATGCGTGAACAGCTGCAACGCAGTCAGCAACTTGCGCAGCAACTAAATGACCAGTTACAACAACAGACCCAGTCCGGAGGCCAGCAGCCAGCCCCGCGTGGTGCACGTGGTCAGCAACCGGGAGGCCAACAACAGGGAGGCCAACAACAGGGAGGACAGCAACCGGGTGGCCAGCAACAGGGAGATCAGCAACAGGGAGGCCAACAACAGGGAGGTCAGCAGGGCGGTAACCAGCAGGCCGGTGGCGCTGGCGGAGGTGATTTTCAGGACGCACGTATTGGCGGCGGAATTATAAATACTGACGGAAATAATTCACCAATTGGAAATGCCCGATCGATTCGCCAGCAGCTGACACAGCAGGGTATAGAAGACTTTCTGAATCAGCCGGAAT
>JBBDXV010000362.1:0-5442 GCA_040902165.1 Pseudohongiellaceae bacterium | reverse complement strand
ATTCGCCAGCAGCTGACACAGCAGGGTATAGAAGACTTTCTGAATCAGCCGGAATTGTTCAGGCAATTATTACAACCGATTCTGGAACTGGAAGGACAGCTACGAGCGCAAGCGGAGCTGGATGCAATCAACAAGAAGCTGTACGCAGTTGTTGATGAGGATGTACCAGAGGAATACCGACGCCTGGTTGAGCAATATTACCGAGTCTTATCGGAAAACCAGGGGTCAGCAACCACGGCTCCGTAGCAATGCAATTTTTTGATCAAAACCTGATAACAGCTATAGAAGAGGGCAGATTCTCTTTCGTCTACGGCCTCAATCCGTATCTGTTCGTATTGGTCGTCGCCGTGCTGGTGGCGGTTGTCTGGTTTACCTACCAGCGCACTACCCGACCGCTTACTCCCGGCTGGAAAGCTTTTTTTATAACACTTCGTTCGGCGGTTCTGCTGTTGTTGCTGCTGTGCCTGATGCGCCCGGTCATCAGTACCTACCAGGTAACACCGCAGGAAACCTACCTCGCTGTTCTGATTGATGATTCCCAAAGCATGCTGGTGGAAGACCTGAATAATCGCCAGTCGCGGCAGCAGGCGGTCACTGAGTTGCTGTTCGACGACGGTGGTCTGCTTGACGAGTTGGCGGAAAATTTTCAGGTGCGCACGTTTCGCTTTGATCAAAGCACCCAGCGCATAGGTGCAGCAGACGGCTTAAGCGGAACCGGCACGACGTCAGCTATAGACCAGGCGCTGCAATATGTAGACAACCAGCTTAACGGTCTGGCGTTGGGTGGCATGGTCCTCGTGTCCGACGGTGCTGACAACAGCGAAGCCGACCCGCTGATAACGGCGCAGTCCCTCGGCAACCGGCGTATACCGGTATTTACCATCGGCGCCGGCCAGGAGGAAATTCCCCAGGATATCGGTATCACCGATGTGGTGACGGCCAAGACTGTTCTTGAAGGATCCATATTTGATGTTGGCGTCGCAATCAACCAGCAGGGCTATCAAGGTCGACAGGTTGAGATTTCGGTGATGGACGGGGATATCCCGGTGGTAACCCAGTCTGTGACTCTGGGTCAGGAGGGTGTCACCCAGCGCTATGATCTGGAACTGGTCCCGGATCGTCAGGAGCTGATCGTCTACGAGTTACGCGTGGCATTGCAGGATGATGAAATTATCTCCCAGAATAACAGTTATAGTTTTCTGGTGGACAATACTGAAAGGCCGCCGCTGGATATTCTTTATATAGAGGGTCATCCGCGTAATGAATACAAATTTATCCGCAGGGCGCTGGAAGATGACCGATCCCTGCGGATGGCCACTTATCTGCAGACCGGACCGGAAAAGTATTATCGTCAGGGTATCGAATCGCCGACCGAGCTGAACAGCGGATTCCCGGCAAGCCGGGAAGAGCTGTACAGTTACGAGGCAATCGTTTTGGGTGATATTGCCCAGCCATTCTTCAATGCTGATCAATTGCAGATGATTGATGACTTCGTCGCTGAGCGCGGGGGTGGGTTCCTGTTCAGCGGAATGGTGGACGAAGGATTTACCGGCACGCCGATTGCCGACATCATGCCGGTTTCGCTGGTGCAAGAAAATTTCTTGCCCAGTCAATTGCGCGGCGGCATTCGTCGTGGCGACCACCCGACCGGTGAACTCTATTATCCGCGGCTGACCCGCGATGGTGAGTTCTCACCTTTGATGAGACTCGCTTCAGATGACGCAGAGAATCGCAGGTTATGGCAGGAGTTGCCGGAACTGCAGGGCATACATGTCACCGGCAGAGCCAAGCCGGGAGCCACGGTGTTGCTCGAACACCCCTTGCTGCAATTTCAGAACCAGGCCTTGCCGGTGATTGCCTCACAGCGTTACGGCAGTGGTCGCAGTATCGCCGTCACGACTGCCAGCACCTGGCGCTGGCAAATGATGATGCACTCGGAAAATATGTCGCACGAGACATTGTGGCGGCAAATGCTGCGCTGGTTGGCGGTATCCGCACCGGAGCGCATCCAGATCGAGTTTGACCGGGAGTATTACAATGTCGGCGACGAGGTAACCATCAGTGCTACTGTGCTGAGTGAAGAATATCAACCCGACAACGATGCCACGCTATGGATGCAGGTTACCGACGCCCTCGATATGGTCTCTGATATTCCGATGGAATGGGAAATCGAGCGAGACGGCGTCTATCGCGCTTCGTTTACGGTTGAAAATGAAGGTGTGCACAGCTTGCTGGTGGATGTGGCCAGTGCTGCCGGCAATGCTGGCAGAGACAGTTCGGAGAAACGCACCGCCTTTGTGGTCACTCCGGCCCGACGTGAGTACACCAATGCCGGAATGGATGCCGGACTCCTGCAACGTATCGCTGCGAGTACCGGCGGAAAATACTACTCCCTGTCCCAGGCAGATGCGCTGGCAGATGAGATTCAATACGTGCCCAATGCCTATTCGAAGGAAGTGCAGGAAGATTTATGGGACACGCCGTGGTTGCTTGCCCTGCTGGTCCTGCTGCTTTGTGTGGACTGGATAGGCAGACGAGTGAAAGGGCTAAGCTGATGCGCAGCATGGGAGTTTCAATTCGATTCACCGTGATTTTGTTCCGGGCGCTCCCGTGGTGTTGCCTGTTTGTAGCAAACTTGTCCGCTGCCCAGTTGCTGCCGGCGGATGATGCCGTAAATTATTTTCTGCAACGGCCCGAATCCAGCAAATATGCTGTGATCCTGACCGGTCCCTCAGTCGGTGAGGAAACGGTTTCCCAGTTTCGACAGTGGTCTTACGCATTGCATGATGTATTGATTCGGGATTATGGATACAGTTCGGAATCCATTATCCTGCTGATGGATCCGGACGTGACGGTTGCCGCGGATGCTACGCGTAGTGACGGCGTTTCTAGTCGCGTGGAAATAGAAAAGCATCTGACCGGATTGCGACAACAGGTAGGCGACGGCGATCAGATCACCCTGTTTCTGATCGGCCACGGGTCTGGCCGGGACGAAGAATCCAAGTTCAATATTGTCGGACCGGATATCACCGGTGGAGAGTTTGCCACATTGCTTGACCAGTTTGATGCGCAGGACGTCGTGATCGTCAATACAACCAGCGCCAGTTACGGTTTTTCCGAATCCCTGTCGAGCGAAGGCCGGGTAGTCATCAGTGCCACCCGGTCACCTGCTGAGCGTTATGATCCGGTTTTTTCCCGCTATTTCATTGAGGCGTTGGAAAATCGTAACGGTGACAGGGACAAGAATAATCGCGTTTCCATGCTTGAGGCCTTCACCTACGCGAGGCAGAGCGTTGAACAATGGTACGAGGAGCAGGGACGGCTAGCCTCCGAGCATGCGAGCCTGGATGATAATGGCGACGCATTGTTTACCCTGAATCCCACCGCCAATGATGCCGATGGTCGACTGGCGGAAATTGCCTATATCGATGTACTCGGTGGTGCGGATACCGATTTGTCGCCGGAAGCGCTGGTGCGCCAGGCGCGGATGCAGGAGCTGGAACGGGAAGTATTTATATTACGCGGTCGCAAGAATGAATACCTGGAAGCAGAATATTGGCGCCAGATGGAAGCTTTACTGGTAGAACTGGCACGTGCTACGGAACTTTACGATGAAGCCCTCTAAAACTATTTTCATATTTCTACAGGCAATTGTATTGGCGATTGCTGCTCCTGCGGTTTACGCCCAGCCGCAAGTGGATTCTCCAGATATTGGTGATTCACCGCTTTACCGTGGTGAGGAACTGTTTCTGAACGGGTCTTTCCTGGCGGCGGCTGAAATATTCAAACAGGCCGACGGCCTGGATACCAGCGAAGGCATCGTTGGTGCCAGCCGCGCTTACGCGATGATTGGCGATTACGACCAGGCCATAGAAGTTTGTGAAGAGGCGATAAAAAATGCGATAAACGGAGGCGATTTCGCTGATTTTCCATTAATAGCTACCCAGTTGGCTGAAGTAAAACGAATAGTCGGAGAATCAACCGAGGCACTGGCAATTCTACGGACAGTGGTGGATGGTCAACTGGATCCGCCGGTACGCAGTCTGGTGCAGTATGGCAGTCTGCTTAAATTTGTCGGCCAGCGTACCCTGGCGGTCGAATACCTGAATGAGGCAGTACAACGCTATGACGATGGTCTGGTTTTTGCGTCTGAAGATGTGGCGATGGTCGCCCTCGCCAGTTGGCTGCTTGATCAGTTTCATGATGCCAACAGCCTGTTCAGCGAGGCAGTCAGAGCCAACCCCAATAATCTGGAAGCCAATACCTTATGGGGTGATTTGTTTCTGGAAAAATACAATGCGGTGGAAGCGGAGCGCTCCTATCAGCAGGTGCTGGAACTGAACAGCCGCTATGTGCCTGCGCTGAACGGTCTTACAAGAATCAATGGCGATCAACGGGCCATTCAACGCGCGCTGGCGATCAATCCAAACTATGTACCCGCAATTGAAACCTGGGGTCTGATGTTATTGCGCAATAATCGTCGCGACGAGGCGAAGACTTCGTTTCAGCAGGCGCTGGAAATCAATCCCGAGGCACTGACTGTGCTCAGTGCACTTGCCGCCGACGCAATGATGCATGAAGAATTTGAAGAATATGAACGCCTGCGTGCCAGTGTTGAAGCTTTCAGTCCGGCAAACGCGGTTTTCCTCGGCAATATCGCCGATGTATTTGGCAACAACTACCGGTTTACCGAAGCCGAGGAATTCGCACGTGCCGCCATCGCCGCAGATCCGACTTATTGGCAAGCCTATACGCTACTGGGTACCAATCTGATTCGACTTGGTGAAGAAGAAGAGGGCAAGCTAAATCTGGAAATCGGATTTGAAAATGATCCCTTTAACGTCATGACCTCCAATATGCTCAAGGTGTTTGATACCCTTGCAGTGTATGCCACCCGTGAAAGTGAGCATTTCAAGGTGCACATGAGTCAGCGTGATGCTGACATTCTATGGCCCTACCTTGGCCCGCTATTGGAAGAATCCTGGACCACCCTGAGTGCAAAATACGGATTCGAGCCCGAGTATCCGGTGCTGATCGAAGTGTTTGAGAACAGCGATGATTTTGCCGTGCGCTCGGTTGGACTGCCGGACATCGGACCGCTGGTAGGAATTTGTTTCGGCAAGGTCATCACCCTGATATCGCCGGATACACTGTCGGCCAACTGGCAGGAAATTGTCTGGCATGAATTTATGCACGTTGTAACCTTGCAAATGACAGGCAATCGTATGCCGCGCTGGTTGTCGGAAGGGATTTCAGTGTGGGAGGAACAGCAAGGTCGTCCCTATTGGGGTCGGCGTCAGGGACTTGACCTGGTTCGCGCGGTACAACAGGACAAGTTGTTGCATGTCGGCAATCTCAATGAGGGCTTTTCCAGCGCACAATCCAGCGCTGATCTTGGCTTTGCCTATTTCCAGTCCTACCTGGTGGTGGATTTTATTGCCA
>JBBDXV010000361.1:0-2438 GCA_040902165.1 Pseudohongiellaceae bacterium | reverse complement strand
GGCAGTGGCAATCCGCTGTTGGGTGCGCCGAATCTGCATGATGAAAGCTGGCTGTACGGCAACAGTCTGGATGCGATCAAACATTCCATCAGTCTTGGCCGCACCGGCGTCATGCCAGCCTTCGCTCCTCGCCTGGATAATGCCCAGATCAAACTGCTGGTGGCGTTTCTCGCCCGCTAGAGGTAGGGAGGTAGGGAGGTAGGTAGGGACACTTATAAGTTAATAAGTTAATAAGTTAATAAGTTAAGGCCTTGTAACTGCCTTCTGATGATTTCGGTCCCTTAACTTATTAACTTATAAGTGTCCCTACCTCCCCCCTACTTCTGCATCAGGTTCCAGATTGAATGGGCCGTGGCCGGCATGTCCAGATGTCGGACTTTGTACTCGCGCAGGGCATCCACTAACGCATTGATGATGGCCGGCGGCGCGCCGATGGCGCCGGCTTCGCCGGCGCCTTTGATGCCGAGGGGATTGGTGAGACAGGGCACTTCGTTCAGGGAAAAATCGATATTGGGCACATCGTCTGCGCGCGGCATCGCGTAGTCCTGGAAACTGGCGGACAATAATTGCCCCGAGTCTGATTCGTAAACACAGAGTTCCAACAATGCCTGGCCCAGGCCCTGACCGATGCCGCCGTGCACCTGTCCTGCCAGTAATTGCGGATTGATCACTTTACCGAAATCATCCACCACAGTGAATTTGATGATTTGCACAACCCCGGTATCTGCATCGACTTCCAGTTCGCAGATATGTGTGCCGTTTGGATAGGTCGCGTTGTCCGGCGCGAAGCCAGCGATTTCATCGAAGCTGGCACTGCCGTCAGTGGGTGCCGAAGCTTTGGCGACATCGCTGAAACTGTAACGCCGATCGGTGCCGACAATGCGAAACTCGCCGCCACTGAACTCAATGTCGACCAATGCCGCTTCAAGCAGGTCGGCGGCCGACTGCTTCATCTTATTCATCAATTTTATTGCGCAGGCAGAGACTGCGGAACCCCCTACCGGCACCGACCGTGAACCCATGGTGCCGCCACCGGTAGCAATGCGATCGCTGTCGCCCTGCACCATGCTGATATCTTCGAAGGACAGTCCGAGTCGCTCGCAAAGAATCTGTCGAAACGCTGTTTCATGTCCCTGGCCATTGGACTGTGTACCGATATAGAGTGTTACGTGACCGCTGGCATCGACTGTCAGCCGCGCGTCTTCTGCGGCACCGCCGGCACAACGTTCGATATAACTGGCAACGCCGATGCCGCGCAGTTTGCTGCGGGCTTTGGCTTCGGCTCGACGGACCTCGAATCCGGCCCAGTCTGCTGCTACAGCCGCATCTTCCATATTCTTGACAAAATTGCCGGAGTCATAGGTGGAACCCAGCGCCGTTGCATAAGGCATCTGTTCGGGTCTGATAAAATTCCGGCGCCGGATCTCCAATGGTGATAGGCCGACTTCTCCGGCAGCGACATCCAGCAGGCGCTCTATGGCATAGATGGCTTCCGGTCTGCCGGCACCGCGATAGGCATCCACTGGTGCCGTATTGGTAAAAACTCCCTGAACCCGCGCATAGGCGGCGGGAATGTCATAACAGCCGACCAACATCGGAACGCCGGCAGCGGTCGCGACAAACGGACTGAAATTGGAAAGGTAGGCGCCGAGATTGGCGATGGTGTCGACCTTGAGCCCGAGTATGCGGGATTCACTGTCCAGCGCCAGATGCAGCGTCGTGAGATTGTCGCGTCCATGGCAGTCACTGAGAAATGCTTCGCTGCGATCGCTGACCCACTTTACCGGCCGACCTAGTTTGCGCGCGGCAAACATCGCAGTGACATATTCTGGATAGACAAAGATCTTCATGCCGAAGCCGCCACCCACATCATGGCATAGCACATGAATGTCTTTTTCATCACAGTGAAATATCTGGCTGGCCAGAATCCGGCGCAGTACATGCACACCCTGACAGGAGGCATGCAGGACCAGGCGACCCGCGTCATCAGTGTCGGCGATGATGCCCCGGGTTTCCATCGAGTTGGGCACGACGCGATTGTTCACCAGATCCAGTGTTATCACGCGCGCGGCAGAATCCAGCGCCTTTTGCGTTGCTTCGGGATCACCGCTCTGCCAGTCAAAACAACGATTGTTGGCGGCCTGATGCCATACGGTAGCGGAGGCGGCCAAAGCGGAGGCCGTGTCCACCACCGCATCCATTTGTTCATAATCAACAAAGACAAGTTCGGCCGCATCACGTGCCTGTTCTGGTGTTTCGGCCACCACCATCACTACCGGGTCACCGGCAAATCGCACTCGCTCAGAAGCCAGCGCCGGGCGCGGAGGCATATAACAGACAGTACCATCGCGGTTCTGAGCCGGTGCGAGACAGGGCACATCGCCGATGCCGTCGTCCTTGAGATCCTTGCAGGTGTAAACGGCAAGTACGCCGGGCGC
>JBBDXV010000360.1:0-2443 GCA_040902165.1 Pseudohongiellaceae bacterium | reverse complement strand
GGAGGTGGGTTTCAGTGGGGTCGGAGGTGACTGGTTTGATTCAGTGAGGCTTGAATTGACAGTTAACTCAGTCACCTCCGACCCCACTGAAACCCACCTCCGACCCTACTGAAAATTAGCGGCGGTCGAGGCGTTCAAAGCGGCGGTGCGGTGAGGCAGTGCGCCAGCCGTGATAGGGATGCCGGTCCAGCAGGCGCGGATTGCGGAAAATAAAGATCAGTATCGCGCCGGCAACAAATCCGCCGATGTGAGCCCAGAACGCCACGCCACCGCCTTCCGCGGTAACCGACGCAAAACCGCCCAACAGTTGCAGGGCAAACCAGTAGCCCAGCATGAACACGGCGGGCACTGTAAATGTCGTGACAAAGAAGCCGAGGAAAACCAACAGGTGCACTCGTACCCGTGGATACAAGAGTACATAGGCGCCCATTACGCCGCCGATGGCCCCTGACGCGCCGACCATCGGAATCCCGGGATCACTCGTAAGAAAGAGTTGCAAAGCCGCTGCCGCAAGCCCGCATAACAGGTAAAACACGGCAAAACGCAGATGACCCATCGAATCTTCCACGTTGTTGCCAAAAATCCACAGGAACCACATATTCCCCAACAGGTGCAGCCAGCCACCGTGCATGAACATCGAGGTCAACAGCGTATACCAGGCGGTATTGCTGCCGATCTGGCACTCCATCTCGGGCCCTGCCTGGAAATAAGACCCCGGGGGCAGGGAGCCGAGGATATCGCCGGGGACCAGCGCAAACCGACAAACCGAGCCTGACAGTGTCGGTTCGGTCCCCATGCCTTGCAGAAATACCCAGGCCAGCCCATTGAGGACAATGAGTCCAATTGTCGTATAGGGAGTCAGAAAATGCGGGTTGTCATCACGTATCGGAATCATGAAAGGATTCTAACCGATTATCTTCCGCGTCGTTAGCTGCATCAAATTGATCATCTGCCAAACCTTCGCAGCACCGCCTGTACGTCGTCGAGGTATGCGCCGCCAAACAAGTGCAGGTGATTCAACAAGTGATAAAGGTTATAAAGCGGGACCCGTTCGCGCCAGTTCCGGTCAATCCCCGATGCTTCTTCATAACTTGAATAAAAACCCGGACCAAATCCACCGAACAACAGGGTCATCGCCAGATCTGCTTCCGGCCAGCCGTAGTAGCAGGCCGGGTCGAGCAATGCCGGTTGTCCTCTTGCGTTACAGTGCACATTACCAGACCACAGATCGCCATGAATCAATACTGCAGGTTGTTCAGGAATCCAGTGATCGAGATTGACAGCGATAGTTTCAAGCTGGCGAAAATCCCTGGCAGAAAGCTGTTCGCCTGCCAGTCGTCCCAGCGCCAAAAGCCGGTGCTCGGAAAAAAAAGTGAAGCCATCGGCGGTCAGGGGATTGTTCTGTGGTGTAAGCCCACAATAGTTATTCATGTCGAAACCAAACGCTGGAAAGACCCTGGCATGCATCGCCGCCAAACCGCGCCCCAGACTTTCCCAGTAATCCCCGCCAGGCAAGCCGCGGCCAAGGTTTTCCAGCAACAGGAAGTCGTTATCAGCATGAATGACCGCCGGTACCGGCAAGGACCCGATTGATTCCATTGCCTGCAATCCGGCAGCTTCCGACTGGAAAAACCGCGGTGGCGCAGCGGCATGCTGTTTCAGAAAAACCGTCTGTCCCCCGGAGGTCTCCAGCTGCATGCTGTCATTGATACAGCCACCGCCGACAGACCGGGTGTTGACAATCTGCCCGTAGCCATTGTGCCTGAGCCAGGTTTGTACGGTAGTGAGTGCTTCCATGATAGGTATATAATCACGCCCGGCCACAGGTCTCAAATTACATCAACCGGTCAGCGGCGACAGCCAGACAGACAGACATGAACAGATTGTTTTTTGCATTGATCATTTTATTTGCCGCGCAGACCGGCTTGGCCCAGGTGTTGCCCGAGGTGCGCGAGCAGACCTGTGTCTATGGCGACTGTGAGAACGGCCTCGGCACACTGGAATTGAAAGTCGAATTCGGTACCGCCCTGTACCGGGGCAGTTTCAGGAACGGGAAATTCCATGGCAATGGACGCCTGGAAACGCCTGTCAGTTTCACCCAGCGCGCCCTTTACAACGGCAATTGGGAAGACGGCGTTCGCAGCGGCAGGGGAACCTACTTCGACGGCCGGGGCGATCTCTATATCGGTCAATGGCGCAATGACAGACGACACGGCCAGGGCTCTTATTTTTTCGGTCTGGAAGACTGGCGCGAGAATGAACATACCGAGTTCTGGTTGTCACAAAATTCGGAGAATTACACCGGTGAGTTCGTCAATGACTTGTATCAGGGGCGCGGCGTGTATCGCTGGAAGAATGGATCGCGGTTCGAAGGCGGTTTTTTTGCCAGTGAAAAACACGGCTTCGGCACCTATTATTACTCCACCGGCACGGCCCGCCAGCA
>JBBDXV010000359.1:0-2457 GCA_040902165.1 Pseudohongiellaceae bacterium | reverse complement strand
TTTAACGGCGACGACAGTCTGCAGGGTTATCGCAGCTGCAAGGCTTATATCTCCCAGAGTTATTTCGCCTCCGAAGCGGGTGCGTTGCAGGAATTGAAATGGGTCCCGGTGCCGGGCCGCTGGGATCCCAGCGTCGAGCTCTAGCGATTCACAAACAGACAATATAAATAGTGCAATATAAATAGAAGCACACAGAAACAAGGCAGGGGGAAACAGCCGTGGCGGATTTTGATGCAATCGTAGTGGGGTCAGGCATGAGCGGCGGCATGTCGGCGAAGGAACTCACCGAGCGTGGCTGGAAAGTGCTGGTGCTGGAACGCGGCCCTGAAATTATTCCGGAGCGAGACTACACCGACCAGCTTGCGCCATGGCAGACACCCAACTTCGACAATGTGCCACAAGATGAAATCGCCGAGCGTTATCCGAAGCAATATGGTGGTGTTGCCTATGCCATCAAGGAATCCACCAAGCATTTCTGGGTAAGGGACGACGAACATCCCTATGCAGAGGCGCCGGGTACCACTTATGACTGGTTGCGTGGCTATCACACGGCGGGACGCTCGATCATGTGGTCGCGCCAGACCTATCGTCTGAGCGACTATGATTTCGACGCCAACCGCCAGGAAAACATCGGCGTGGACTGGCCTGTGCGTTATGCCGACATTGCGCCGTGGTATGAAAAAGTAGAAACCTTTATTGGCATTGCCGGTAGCGAGGAAAATCTGCCGCAACTACCCGATAGCATCTTCCAGCCTGCATTCGAACTAACCGAGGCGGAGAAGGCGGTCAAATCACGCATCGAAACCACGTTTCAGGGCCGCAAGGTCATTCCGGCCCGTGTCGCACACCTGACCAATGCCACCGAAGAACAGCGCTCGCTGGGGCGCAGTAATTGTCAGGCGCGCAATCAGTGTCATCGCGGCTGTACTTTCAAGGCTTACTTCTCGTCCCTGAATGCCACCCTGCCAGCCGCAGAGCGCACCGGCAACCTGACCATTGTGCACAACGCCATTGTGCAATCGCTGGAATACGACGCTGCGACCAATCGCATCAGCGGCGTGCGCGTAGTTGATGCGCTGAGCAATGCAACCCATACCTATACCTCCCGTGTGGTGTTCCTCAATGCCTCTGCGATTGCTTCGGCGATGATCCTGTTGCAATCGACCGCGGAAGCATTTCCCACCGGCCTGGCCAATCGTTCTGACCAGGTCGGCCGCAATCTGATGGATCATGTCAGCAGTGGTGGCGCAGCCGGTTTTCTGGGCGGCTTTGAGAACCAGACTGTCTACGGGCGTCGTCCCAGTGGCGGCATCTATATTCCGCGCTATGCGAATATCACCGAGAACGACAAACCCTATCTGCGCGGTTTCGGTTTTCAGGGGGGTTCCAGTCCTGTCGGCAATGCCGGCGGTCAGATTCCGGGCATCGGGCGCCAGTTCAAGGAAGCCCATAAGCGACCCGGCCCCTGGCGCTTCAATATTCTTGCCTTCGGCGAACAGCTTCCCAGTCCCGACAACCGTGTCACCCTGCATCGCAGTAGACGTGACCGTTGGGGCAACCCGCTGGCCCTGTTTCACGTCACCTATGGCGAGAATGAAATCAGGATGCAGGAGGAAGCGCGCAAGGATGCCGTCGCGATGCTGCAGGCTGCAGGCTGTACCGGCATCACCTCATCCGGTTCCGATCTCAGCAAGCCCGGCAACCGCATCCACGAAATGGGCAGCGCCCGCATGGGCCGTGATCCCGCCACGTCGGTGCTGAACGGCTGGTGCCAGGCCCATGATGTACCGAATTTGTTTGTAACCGACGGATCCTTTATGACTTCATCGGCGTGCCAGAATCCCTCCCTGACCTATATGGCGTTCAGTGCGCGGGCAGCGGAGTATGCAGGTGGATTGATGGCGGAGGGAGTGATATAAAAGTTCGACCGCCGATGTAAGATTCACTTGATCCCTATACCATCGAATTGAGTTTCCGAATTTGTGTCAGGATCATGACCCCGTTCCTTCAGGAGTAATCGTATGTCCCGTAATAACACCAGTTTCAGACTAGTTTGCATGTTCACCCTGCTATGTTTCGCCCCAGGTATTTTGCTGGCCTTGCCGCAGGATCCGATTCAACTGAATTCCGGCAAGGTATCAGGAGTTGCCCTGGACAGCGGTGTCCAGGTGTATCGCGGCATTCCGTTTGCAGCGCCCCCGGTCAATGACCTGCGCTGGAAGGCACCGCAGCAGCCTATCTCTTGGGAAGGTGTATTGACCGCGGATGAATTCGGACCGGTCTGTATGCAGCAACGTTCCGAGGCCCTGATGAGTGAGGACTGTCTGTATCTGAATGTGTGGACCAGGGCCGAGTCTGCCGCCTCGGCCCTGCCGGTAATGGTCTGGATACATGGCGGCGGTTGGACCTCCGGTTCCAGCAGCGGCGCGACTTACGACGGCGAAGCCTTTGCCAATA
>JBBDXV010000358.1:0-2465 GCA_040902165.1 Pseudohongiellaceae bacterium | reverse complement strand
CCGGCGTTGTGCCGGTTGCCCTGGTATTGCGGGCCCGGATTTCCCAGGCCCACAATCAGTGCCAGCGGTTTGCCTTGCATTGGTTTTCCCTGCACAGCAAAACTGAGAATTACTCTTCCTTCTTCTCAGTCTTGGCAGCAACGGCATCGGCGGATGCCTTGGCAGCTTCTTCGGCCTTGGCGGCATCTGCGACCTCATCTTCAGAGGGACCTTTGGGTGCCAGCACCGAGGCAACGGCGAGGTTCGCACTTTCTACGCCGTGTGAAAGCGCCACGCTCTGTACACTATTGGGAAACTTGATGTCGGAGATATGCACCGACTCACCCAGGTCGACATTGGCCATGTCGATTTCCAGATACTCCGGCAGATCCTTCGGCAGACAGACAATTTCGATTTCCGTCAGTGCGTGAATGATATTGCCGTGGCCGACTTTGACACCGATACACTTGTCTTCGTTGAGGAAGTGAACAGGTACATTTACGGTAATTTCCTCATCCGCACTGACCCTTTGAAAGTCAGCATGCATGATTATCGGTCGCGCCGGATGCCGTTGCAGCGCCTTGATAATGACCTGTTCCGGATTACTGCCTATATTGAGGGTTATGATGTGGGAAAAGAACGATTCATTCTCCACCGCATGGGCAATATCCTTGTGCAGAAGCGTAATTGACGTCGGCTCCTTGTGGCCGCCATAAATAATGGCCGGGATTTCATTGTTCAAACGACGCAGGCGGCGGCTCGCACCTTTCCCCAGGTCGGTTCGAACTTTGGCATTCAGTTCAAAAGCATTTGACATTGTGACTCTCCAAAATGTGAGCGTTGCCCACGTAAACTGCAATCCTTCTGCGACCGAAAAATTACAGGGTTGATAAAAATCAAGAGGGTCAGAGTAACTAAATCAATAGGGTCAGAGTAACTTGATTTTGCTACAGACCCGGACTCTTCGATTCACTTAAAAAATCAAGTTACTCTGACCCTCTTGATTTCGGTTTACTTAAAAAATCAAGTTACTCTGACCCTCTTGATTTCCTTGATTTCAAAATCAGGTATTGTCAAACATCGCGCTGATCGATTCTTCGTTGCTCACCCGGCGAATTGACTCGGCGAGCAACCGTGCCATGCTCAATTGCCGGATTCGCTTGCATGCCTTCGCTTCTTTCGACAACGGTATGGTGTCTGTTACCACCAGTGAATCCAGATGGGATTCATTGATACTCTGTATCGCCTTGCCTGACAACACCGGGTGTGTACAGTAGGCCATTACCTTTATCGCCCCGTTGGCCTTCAATGCTTCGGCGGCCTTGCACAGCGTGCCGGCCGTATCGACAATGTCATCCACTATCAAACAACTGCGGTCTGCCACATCACCAATGATATGCATTACCTGTGCTTCATTGGCCTGCGGGCGACGTTTGTCGATGATGGCAAGGTCCACATTCAACTGTTTGGCCACGGCACGAGCCCGTACCACGCCGCCGATGTCCGGTGACACCACCAGCAGGTTCTTGTAGCGCTGGCGTTCTATATCGTCAGTCAAGACCGGTGACCCATAGACGTTGTCCACCGGAATACTGAAAAATCCCTGGATCTGTTCGGCGTGCAGATCAACGGTCAAAACGCGATTGACTCCCACCGTACTGATCATGTCGGCGACAACCTTGGCGCTGATCGCGACACGCGCAGAGCGAACCCGACGATCCTGTCTGGCGTAACCAAAATACGGAATTACCGCCGTAATCCGGTTGGCCGAGGCACGATGCAGAGCGTCGGCCATCAACAACAGTTCCATGATGTTGTCGTTGGCGGGAGCACAGGTGGGCTGAATAACAAAAACGTCTTTGCCGCGTACGTTTTCATTCAGCTCCACCGAAATTTCCCCGTCGCTGAATTTGGTAAGCGTGGCGTTGCCCAGCGGCAGACCGATATGTTTGGCAATACTGTCGGCCAGTCCCGGATTGGCATTTCCGGTAAATACCATCAAATTATTGGCCACTTTCCCCACCTTATCCTGTCTTGTGTGTTTTATTTATTCTTGAGTTGGCTGGGGTGGCTGGATTCGAACCAACGCATGCGAGGATCAAAACCTCGTGCCTTACCGCTTGGCGACACCCCAGTGAAGCCGCGTATTCTACGCGAAGTCATCGCAAAATTCATGCCGACCGGACTGCCGGTTTTTAAGGCATTCGGTTGAGACTCCTGGTCACAAATCCCGTGAACTGTGCCGGCATATCCCGCAGGGCCAATTCTGCCTGCTTCCTGGTTTTGAACGCTGCGAAGATACAGGAGCCGGTACCGGTCATGCGTGCGGTAGCGTAGTTTCCAAGCCAGTTCAGCGCCATATCCACTGGGGGATAGAGATTGCGCACGACCGCTTCGCAATCATTTCGACCCCTGCCCGCGAGAAAGTCGGCAATTTTGATGGCTGGGGTGTTACGTGTCAATTCCGGACGGGAAAATATCTCGGC
>JBBDXV010000357.1:0-17191 GCA_040902165.1 Pseudohongiellaceae bacterium | reverse complement strand
ATCTATGACCACGCCGGCAAGATCAATCTCAACCGCATACAGCGCCGCAGTATGCAACTATTGATCGAAAAACGACTCGGCGGTCAGGAGGCTGATCCCGAACAGGTGCAGGAATTACTCGCCGCCTGGACCGACTGGACTGATCTGAATGATCTACAGAGTCTGGAGGGTGCCGAGCGGGAGTATTACCAGTCGCTTGATCAGCCCTATAGCCCCCGCAACAATCCCGAGCTGGATACAGTGGAAGAGATGTTGCACATTCGCGGTTTTGCCGAATTGTTTGAAGGCATTAACCTTGATGCCGCCTTCACGATTTATGGCAACGATCGTTCGATAAACCTCAATCTGGCCACCCGCGAGGCTATGCAATTGCTTCCGGGCCTTAACGACGAATTGATTGAAACGATTATCGCGATGCGCGAAATCGAGGATATCGACAACCGCGCCGAAATGGCGGAAATCATCCCGCTTGAGAATCTGGTGGAGCTGTCAGACTGGGTAGGGAACAACACGTCCCTGTACTATTCTGTCTTCGTCTATCCGAAAATGGAGCCGGACGAAACCGGACGCCAGGAATTACTGGACGCTGAAGGATTTCCGTTGAACCCGGACCCGGTAAATCAGGCATATATGGAAATTATCGAGGTCAGGGGTTATAACAATCTACCCCGGGTTTACAAGATCGACCCCTACGCACATCTTCCGGACACGGCACCGGCAAGAATTGAAAAGTACGAAATCCGTCTCGACTAGGCGGTCGCCTTTGTCTGTGTTCAAGCGATAAAGTCGAAAAGCAACACGTAAACCGGGAATCAACCGGAAAGTTTTTCCACCGACCAGGCGTACTTCATTGCGATGGACCCAACACCCTTGTTGGCTGCCATTTGCAGTGGTTTGCTTGGTTTGGTCTCGTACCACAGCAGCCCGCTCTTGTCGGCAACGCCGCCGAGAATATAAAAATGCCCTACCCGCATGGCGATGCTGTCAACCTTGATAGTTACAAAAATTCGATCGCCTTTTTTAAATGGGCCTTTTTGAATATTCTTTTCATCAGTCGTCAGAAACGAAGCGATAGCGTCCTCGCCGGATCTCATGAAGGCAAAGCCGAAATTCCCTTCTACATTGTCATTGAGCATTTCGACTTCCATTTTCAGAATCAGGTCGCTCAAGGGTTCAATCGTGGTAAGGTCTTCACCCTCCGGTGACTGTACGCTGACGTAAAGAATCCGACAGTCCCGCTTTAATGCTTCATCTGCCATAGTTGAGCCATCGGGCTTAATGTCTTCGGTAATGCTGTGGTAAACCTTTTTATTATTACAGTAGTCTTCATAGTGACCCACGATCTCATCACTTCCGCCGATTTCCCTGATCTGCCCCTTGTCGATCCAGATCGCGTTATCACAAAGTTGCTGAATGTGGTACATCGAATGACTGCAGAAAACCATGGTCTTCTGTTGTTCGCGAAACAGATTCATTCGCTCAACACATTTTCGCTGAAAAGCCAGGTCGCCTACCGACAGCGCCTCATCGATAACCAGCACATCGGGTCTGACCATGGTGGCAATGGAAAAGGCCAGCCGGACAAACATCCCGGTTGAATAGGTTTTCACCGGACGATCAATAAAATAATCCAGTTCGGAAAACTCGATAATGTCTTTTTCCAGCTCCGCGATATTGTCATCCGGAACACCAAGCAGCGACGCATTGAGAAAGATATTCTTGCGGCCGGTAAATTCAGGATGAAATCCGGCCCCGAGTTCAAGCAATGCAGCCACTTGTCCATCAATCCGGATGTGTCCGCTGGTAGGTTGCAGGGTTCCTACCAACAGCTTAAGCAAGGTGGATTTGCCGGCACCATTATCGCCAATGATGCCCAGGCTTTTGCCGTTCATTACCGAGAAAGAGATATCTTTCAATACATGGTAAAGCGTGTGGCGCGTAGAACGTGTCAACAGTTCTGCGAGCCGATCCTGCGGGCGCTCGTAAATACGAAACTCTTTATTCAGATTCTGGACAGAGATGCGCTCCATGGTTCTATTCTCAACAACTCTCTACAACACATCGCCGAAAGCGTGTTTGATCCGCATGAACAACCAGCCACCCAGCAGGTAACTCACGACGGTAACACCAAGCGCTATCTCAATATTGAGCCACGGTATCTGTCCCATCAGTACTACCTGGCGGTAGATCTCGATGAAACTGTGCATCGGGTTCAACAGATAAAGATTTCGAATCGTTTCGCTTTCAATAATTGACAGGGGATAGACAATTGGAGTGAGAAAAAACCAGCTGGTGATAATGAGCGAAACCAGTTGCTGCAGGTCGCGCAGGAAAACACAAAAGGCCGAAAGAATCGCCACCAGGCCCATGGTAAACAGAAACTGCAACAGGAATACCGGTGGCAGGATGAGCCATGTCCAGGACAGGTAGCCGGTGGCGGCGAGGTATACCAGCAACAGCCCGAATCCGATGCCATGGGTCATATACGGTACCAGGGTGCCGACCACAGGCAATATCTGCACCGGGAACATAACCTTGGTTATGAGGGGCGCCTTGACCAGCAACAGGGACGGCGCCTTGCCGACCGCATCCGCGAAAGCAAACCAGGGCAGATAACCGACCATCATGAAAATGACAAAACTGGTTTGACCAAAATCAGTTGGTGCGCGCATCCCGAAAACATAGCGAAATACAAAGGCGTAAATAATGATATGGATAATCGGGGTAATAAACAGCCACAGAAACCCGCCCATGGACCCGGCGAACTGGCTGACAAAATCCTGGCGGACGAAATTGTGAAACAGACGGTAATTGATTGCCGGCGTCAGCAGCCATTGATAAAGCATGGAAAATGACATCGGGATTGGCAGCTTTTGTTCAGGGCTTTTCATTTAGTGGGCGCAATGGGCGCAACGGGTGCAATGGACAAATATACAGAGGGCATAGTACGGCTGCGAATTTAACCATGAATCGGGGGAAAAGACTAAAAAAATCAATCCATACAAGGATATAATCTGCCCGCCCTGATCAGTCAGACTTAATGCCGACGGCAAATCCATGCGCAACGAAGAAAATTTACTGGTTCCTTTTCAGGTATCACAATTGCCTGCCAGCCCGTGGTTGGTATTCGCTCCGCACGCCGATGATGAAACGTTCGGCATGGGGGGCAGTCTGCTAAGGGCCAGCCGACTGGGTATGGAAACCCATGTTGTGGTGGTTACCGACGGCGCGCTTGGGGGAGATCGGGCGGATCTGGTGCAAGTGCGCAACCGTGAAGCAAGCAGAGCTACCGCCATGCTCGGTGTCAGAAGCCTGCAATGCTGGACTGAAAAGGATCGCGGTCTGCAAATCAATCATGAACTCATTGAGCGGATAGCCGGAACCATCAGGGATCTCGAACCGGCCAGTGTGTTTTTTCCCGGGCCAATGGAGCTTCATCCTGACCATCGCAGCACCGCCCTGCTGGTATGGGCAGCACTACAATCACTCAGGGACGACGGGTTCCGTCCACAGGCCTATGCCTACGAAGTCAGTGTCCAGAGTCCCATCAACTGCTTGATAGATATCACCGCGGTAATTGCAGTAAAGCAAGCTGCCATGGCAGTGTATGCCAGCCAGAATTCCCAGAACGACTATCCGCAACTGGTTTCGGCGCTCAATAAGGCGCGCACTTTCACCCTGCCGGCAGAAGTCGAATATGCCGAGGGATTTTTTCATTTCACCGGGGACGATCTGGCCCTGCCGCTATACGATGTGATGCAAGGATTTTTTGAAATGTATAGGTAGAAATCAGCACTAAGCACAGCGGAATCAATGAACGGATTTTCCTGTTGTGTTTGCCTGGGTTTCAAGAGACTCTTTGATCCAGATTGGCCAGAATGCGTCCGGCCAGGCAGCAGCGGTCCAGAGCTTGCGCAATATAGAGAGCCACTGACGTAGTTCCTTGCTGTTCAGGAGCAGGCCTGCCTCCCGGTTATTGTCACCTTTTATTACCAGCTTTATTGCATCCGGCAGATGTACCACATCGATCGTGTGTGCCAGCCACACGGGTGTTTCAGACGAGACACTGACGGCGGGTTGCATGGTGAGATCTTTTTGCGCATCGAGCTGGGCAAAATCCTGCAGGTGCTCAATGATTCGTTCATCGACGTGACTTTGCAACGAAATAGCTCGACCGCCCTGCTCCAGCCAGTTGACCAGATGCGGCAGAAGTTTCGATAACAGACGTTGGGTAAGCCAGATGGCAACCGTGCCCTGGGCGGTGGTTTCACCGGTCAGCTGAAATCGATCTTCTGTTTCTATGTATAGAGATGTGATGCGTTGCAGATCAGGCATGTGATAGCCGCGCTTAAAGCTCTGGTGCTGTTAACCAACTACCAACTTCCAGCATATCGTCGGCAGTCAGAGTGCCCGCTTCCTGTTTTAACACCAGTAGATATTTAATATGTTCATAGCGCGTTCTTAGCAAATCTCGTTCTGCCTGAAACTGATCACGCAAAGCATTGAGCACATCAACACTGGTGACTGTGCCGAGCTCAAAACCACGCTGCCTCGCTGTGGCTGATAGCGCGGTCGACTCTGCCAGCTTTGCTGCAGCCGTAGTTCTCGATTCACTTGATATGACTTGCAGATACGCAGTGCGGGTTCGTTCACTGACATCCAGTTGCACCTGGCGTAATTGATTTTCTGCGATATTCCTTTGGCTGTTGGCTTCGCTTACCGCAGCACGATTTCTGCCGCCAGCAAAAAGTGGAATCGAAATATCGACACCAAAATAGATAGAATCTGATTTTGCCTGTGGCCTGTTTTCATAACCGACGTTGGAGTTCTGTTGATTTACAACCAAAGTAACATGCGGCATATAGGCACCACGTCGTTCCGAGATGCGCTCTTCAGCACCCTGCTGGGCAAGCTCGGCTGCTTGAATTCGATAACTGTTATTACGGGCTGTTTGTACCCAATGTTCAATACTTTCATTCAAGGGCGGCGGTGTGACTTCATCGCTCAGGCGGAAAAGCTGGCCTGCGGAAACACCGGTCACTGCTCTTAAGGCTTCACGTCTCAAGGCCAACTGGCTTTGCACATCAAGCGCGTCAGCCTGCACGGCAGCAAGTCGCGCCTGGGCATCGTAAAGGTCAGTAATCTGAACCAGTTGTCGGTCATAATAACTCTGGATCAAATTCAATTGGTTGGTTACCGCGCTCAGCTCTGATTGTATGGATTCCAGCGCGTCCTCTGCATGCAAAACATCAAAATATTTTGTTGCAACATCGGTAAGCAGAGCTGCCAGTTCTGCGAAATATTCTGCTTCCAGCTGATCCTTTAGCAAATAAGCCTGATTGCGTTGTGAAAACGCCTGCCAGTTGAACAACACCTGGGTCAATTGGGCGTAATATCTCTCGCCTTTAAATTTTTCCTCCAAATCCGGCGCCGAATAATCGTTATCAGACAAGCTGGCATTGGCATTCAGTTGCGGAAGCAGTTGTCCGTTGGAAGCACGAATACGTGCCGATCCGATATTCATGGACTCCTCGGCAATGCGAATCCTCGGACTGTAATCCAGCGCCGCAGTAAAAAAGTCTTCCAGGGTGTTACCGATTACCGACGCGGGTTCATCGATAGAGGGAAATTCGGCCGCCGACAAAGGCAATGCCAGACAACAGACGAAGCCGAATCCAATCAAGCTTGATACGAAGGCATTATTCATGGGAGTCTCAGTCTTCGATAAAACTGCGCGCCAGCGCATTAGACCAAGGTTTAAACAAATACTGCAGGAATGTTCGCGAGCCTGTGGCAATGAATACATCGGCAGGCATACCCGGCACCAGTATCAGATCGCCGAGATCTTCCATCCCTTCGGCAGTTACTTCCACACGTGCCAAGTAATAAATTGCGCCGGTGACACGATCTTGAAGGCTGTCCGCAGAAATGCTGATTACCCGACCGAAGATGGTAGGTACGGAACTCTTGAATGCAGAAAAACGAATAGTAGCGTCCTGGCCTTCGCTCACACGATCGATATCGATGGGTGATATCTTGGCTTCTATAATCAGTTCGTCAGTTTGAGGAACAATCTCTGCAATGCCTGTGCCGGGGGCAATCACCCCACCGACGGTATGAACTTGCATGCCGAGAACAATGCCAGCTTCCGGTGCGCGTATTACGATTCGATCGACGATATCACGCAAGGCGATACTTCGCTCATTAATATCCTTCAGGCGTGTCTGGACCTCAGCAAGATCGTTGACTACTTCATTGAGAAACTCTTTGTCCTGTTGCAGGATCTCCAGCCTGGTTTCACCGATTTGCATTTCCGTGGCGGAAATAGACGCAGTGAGTTCTGCCGCGTCGCCCCGCAAAATTGCCAGATTGCGCTCCAGATCACGCGAACGAAGTTTGTCGGAAAATCCCTGGCTGAGAAGATCGCGAACTTCAATGAGCTCCTCCCCGTAGGAAGCCGCCAGCTCTTCCTTGCTACTTTTCAGCGCACGCAAACCTTCGGCGCGCGACTGCAATTGTTCGATGCGCTGCTGCAACACTTCGATGCCCCCTTCGCGGGTGGCCTTGCGGGCCATAAAAATATGTGACTGTGCCTCCACTTCCATGGCGGCATCGAGGCTGGGATCCTGCAGGATCAACGGAAAGTTTACGCTCGCAAGATTGTCACGTTCGGCGATCAGCCGAGCCTCGAGAGCCTTGAAGGCAGCAAACTGGCTATTGATGATTTCCAGTTGTGCCAGAGGCTGTGTGCTATCCAGAATCAGTAAGGGTTCACCAGCGCTGACCAGGTCCCCATTCCGCACCAGGATTTCTTTTACGATTCCACCTTCAAGATGTTGCACGGTCTTCTTATAAGATTTGACCGTGACTATCCCTACACCGAGGGCAGCGCCGCTGATAGGCGCAATGGCAGACCAGACACCAAACACACCAAAAACCACGAATGCGATTATCAGACCGACCCGCACGGGTTTCTGTAAACTGGTTTCCACCGCTTCTACCTGGTACTCCGGCGCCGCGGCTTGCAAAACTGGATACTGACTGTTGGTCACACAATTAATCCTGTCAAAGATAGTAAAGTAAATACCTTATTAATAGGCTTCCTGATCTTGCCAAACGCCGCCAAAGCGCCTTTATACATCATGCCGCTGACTTTTGCGCCGCGGCCGGCGCCATCAGATTCGCCAGTATTTGGTCCTTCGGACCAAAGGCCAGAGCTGCACCTTCTTTCATAACCAGAATCTTGTCGACACTTTGCAACAGCAAAGGCCGGTGCGTTATTACCACAACCGTACAACCACGGTTTTTGATGCGGTGGATGGCTTCCCCCAGTTCGTGTTCACCCTGATCATCGAGGTTGGAATTGGGCTCATCGAGAACCAGCAATTTGGGCTCACCATAGACCGCGCGCGCGACCCCTATGCGTTGCCGCTGTCCGCCGGAAAGAACGCCCCCTGCACCACCGATCACGGTATCGTAGCCTTGCGGAAAGCGCAGAATAAGTTCATGCACACCGGCAAGTTGTGCGGCCTCGACTATCTTCTCGGCATCAATGGCACCAAAGCGGCAAATATTCTCGGCAATACTGCCGTCAAAAAGCTCGATGTCTTGCGGAAGATACCCGAGATGGGGACCAAGCTCGATGCGATTCCAGGCAGCGATATCCGCACCGTCCAGGCGCACCTTGCCAGAATAGCAGGGCCAAATTCCCAGCAAGGCCCTGGCCAGACTGGATTTGCCCGAGGCGCTTGGGCCGACAATGCCTAGCGCTTCACCTGCATTAAGTTCAAAATTCACGCCTTTGACGACCATGACCTGCGAACCCGGCGGCACCACCACGACCTGTTCGGCCACGAGATTTCCGGTTGGTGCCGGCAAACTCATCTTTTCCTTCTTGTCAGGTATTTGCTCAAGCAATTGTCCAAGACGTTCGTACTGTGCCCTGGCGACAGAAAAACCTTTCCAGGTGGCGACCAGAAGATCGATAGGCCCCAGTGCGCGACTGAGCAACAAAGAGCCCGCGATCATCATACCTGGCGATATTTCCTGACGCAGCGCCAGATAAGCGCCCAGGCCTAACATCAAGGATTGGGTGACCATGCGAAAGGTTTTGGAAACGCTGGTAAGAATTCCCGCGATGCGACTGGCATCAGCCTGCAGTTTCAGAACGTTGTTCGAAATCTTGTCCTGGCGTGCACGAATGTCGCTCGTCATTCCCATTGCGGCGATTACTTCGGCATTGCGCAAACCGCCATTGATCTGGCCAAGGACCTTGTTGGCGTCATTGTTGGCGTCCTTGAGCCTCTTGTTGGTCATCACCTCGGTGGTATAGGCCAGTGACATCATGACGATGCCGGCAACAATGGTCGAAACACCAAACAAGGGGTGAAACAAAAACATTATTACTACGTAAATTGGAAACCAGGGCGCATCAAAAAACGCGAACAGGCCATTTCCGGTGAGGAATTGGCGCAGGTTTGACAAATCACTGATGGGTTGGGAATTGCTGGCCATGCCGCCGCTTACCAGAGCGCGCGTAAAGGTCGCGTCAAAAACACGCTGGCGCATTTTTAACTCAATCCTGTTGCTGGCACTGATCAGAATCATTGAGCGCACCCATTCAAAGCCACCGGAGGCACAAAGCAGGGCTACCATCAATATGGTTAGCATAGCCAAGGTTGAATAGCTGCCACTGGAAACTACCCGGTTAAACACTTGCATCATGTAAACGATGGGAACCAGCCCCAACAGGTTTACTGCCGCACTAAAAAAAGCGGCATGAATGAAGTAACTTTTAACGTCTTTGAGAGCCTCGGCCAATTCCTGGAAGTGGGGCGTATTGGGTTTTTTATTCATAATTAGTGCTGATTCTTATGGGTGAGGTTGGTGGGCCAAGTGAAATACTGAATCGGGTCTGCCCCATTGCGAATAGGTCGTATTAGTGAGGGCATGAAAGTGTTTTTCAACCGGACTGGAATAAATAACGCGCCTGGCTCGCAATGCCTGCCTGTCCCGATTTCATTTGCTCATCGGCACTGACTCACAAGTCCCTGGTGCCTTCGGCGAAATCCTTTAAGCTCTTAAGGTCATTCACAAGCAGGCTTGCCGGGCCGGCACGTTTAACTATCTGCCGGTTTTGTAAAGTCTGAAACACCCGCGTTACAGTTTCTCTGCTTACGTTCAGCATTATCGCGATTTCCAGATGTGTCGGCGGGTTATTGATAACCGTGTGGCGCAGTACGAGCTTTGCGTCGGCCGGTACCAGGAGCCAAAGCTGGCAACAGACCCTCTGGGCAATATTGGGGAGCCCGAGCAGGGAGCGCTGAAACGTCAACTGCCGCACCCGCGTTGCAAGCTTCGCTCCGAGCGCAGTGATCATTTCCGGGAATTTCAGCATAACTTCACGCAATGCGGCCAGGGGTACGAAAATAGTAACCACAGGTGTCAGCGCGATCACGTACTCCGGCTGGGGTCCATCATCGAATAATCCCAATTCCCCGCAAAAATCCCCGGCATCGACGAAATACAACCCCACTTCACGCCCGTCAATCGTAAAATCCACACCCTGCAAACGCCCCTCAAAGAGGAAGCAGATGCTTTCTTCGCGTACACCTGATTTCAAAACTATGCCCCTGCGGGCAAACTTGCGCAGCGACGACTGCAGGGCAAGATGGCTAAGGACAGTCGGGGGGAGCGGCTTGAGAATCGGGAAGGTATTTAACAGTTCCGGAGTTACCAGCATGAACTTTAGACTCTTGCGTTAATGCGATAACGGCTGTTTTGACTGACATCCTGGCATTATAAGTGCTTGAATTAGAATAGGAAAAATGAGTATTTTAAGTTCATGTGACTGGAATCACGCGCCTCCCAGGCCGCTTGAGATACCTTTTGGGGCCGGAGTGGAGTGGGCGTAAGATAGTGCATAATTCCCCGTTCTTACAGATGAAACAGGTAAGCAATTCTTTTATGACAACCCATTATTTCGTCACCTTTGTAAAAATCCTTAGCCAAAGCCTTTGTTTGTGTATTCTCGTGGCCGCGGGTTTTGTCGGGCAGACAGCCAATGCAGAAACCCCAGCGAGCGGTGACAAAAATTCATTGCAGGGCGTTGGTACCGTAACCCTCGTGCTCGGCGCTGCCTATCTGGAATCTCCCACGAAAGCGCGAAAGAAGATACGGGTCGGCACACAAATGCATGCTGGCGACCTTGTATCGACAGCCATCAATGGCTACGTGCATATCGAATTTATCGATGATGCGTATTTAAGCATACGTCCCGACAGCCAGCTGGAAATTGTCAGTTACCAGTACAATCAGGAACATCCTGAGTTGTCAGCAATCAAGCTCAACCTGCTAGAGGGGGTTTCCCGTTCAATTTCCGGTGAAGCCACCAAGGCAGCCAGACACCGTTTTCGACTCAACACTCCTATCGTCGCCATCGGTGTTCGAGGCACAGATTTCGTGGTCAGTGCGTCGCAGCAGGGCGTTCGAGCGCTGGTAAACCAGGGAGTTATTGTTATGGCTCCCTATTCCAGCGACTGCACTGCCGATAGCTTTGGTCCCTGCAATAGCAATGCTGTCGAATTGACAGAAAATTCCTTGCAGATCATCGAATTTGACAGCAATACCTCCCTGCCTCGACTGCTGCCCGCTCCGCACGAGAGGGAGCCCGGTGCCATGCGCGATGAAGTCCAACAGGCACTGACCGACAATGAGGATGCTGCGGAAGAAAAGACTTCCGGTACTGGCGTATACGTTGAGGCCGAAGCCGCGAAAAAATTGAGCAATGACATAGCAAGTGCTGTTCCGGCACCAACTCCAAAACCGGTACCGCCACCAACACCGCCACCAACACCAACACCAACACCAACACCGCCACCAACGCCAGCGCCGACTCCCACGCCGCCGCCCGATTACACGCCAGCAGCTTCAGTACCAGCGGCAGTGTTAAGCAACCGGCAGCTGGTATGGGGGCGCTACAGCGAGGGGGTTAATGACCAGGAGCGAATTACCCTGTCGCTTACTGAAGCCAGCGCTGGACGTGAAGTTGCGATCGGGAATTATGACTATGCTTTGTTCAGGGTTGAAGGCAAGAACGCCAGCCTGGATCCGGGCCTAAACGGACCGATAAGTTTTACGCTGGATAGCGCGCAGGCCTACTACAATTCCGCCAGCGGCGTTCTGGCCATGCAGGTCAACGGGGGCAGTCTCGACATAGACTTTACCCAGAATCTGTTCGCCACAGAATTGCGCTTGAGCAGCACTCCGACCGGAAATGTAAACTTTACTGCCGATGGCAGGCTGTTTGACGGCGGGTACTTCCATAGCAGAACCGACCAGCAAAGAATTGCCGGTGCGGTCAGTCTGGAGGGAAAAGAGGCGGGCTATTTCTTTGAGCGGCAGCTGGAAAGCGGCAGCATCCAGGGGCTTACACTCTGGAACCGACCGGGATTGTAGCCGTGTCGACTCACATCCAAACCTCCACAGGGTCAAATCCCCTTGCTTTCCTCCTCAGCATACGGCCTGTTTTTGCACGCTTGACTGTGTTGGTATTGGCTGCCTTGATGAGTTTTTTGCTCGTAACAGTCATGCGCGGTGGCCTGGAAACGTTGGAAGAGCGCCTTGGCGCTCTGGGTTGGACACTGACAGCAGACTCAATCCCTGAACAACGGGTGGTTCTGGTCACTATCGATGAAAAAAGCCTTGCAGAAGTAGGCCCCTGGCCGTGGTCGCGCGACACCATGGCACGCCTGGTCAATGCTTTGAATCAATACGGGGTGCAGCTGCAGCTTCACGACATCGTTTATTCTGAACCGAAAATCGGTGATGACGCGCTACTGCAGGCTTTTCAGGCTGCACCTGCTGTTGTTTTGTCCCAGCTTCCCACACTGCAGTCCAATCAATCTGTGCGAATTGGCACCATGACACATCCCTTAAGCGGGGTGAGTTGTGGCGCGGTTCCAACTAGCACGCAAACTTTTGTCGCCGCTCATCAGGGCTTGGCCGCCATCCCTAAAGGTCATATTTCACCCCTGTTTGCCAGTGATGGCAGCATTCGCAAAGTGCCCGCCGTAATTTGCGTGGACGGATCGCCCTATCCTGCCTTGTCCCTGAGCGCCTTATTGCAAACGACGCGCAGCACTGCCTGGGCGGCTACATTGGAGGAAGGAAACTCCTGGTTCGGGCCTCCGCAGCTTTTAAAATTGGATGCCTACCCCGGTCTTGCCCTGCCCCTTGATGGTGAAGGAAATTTCCGGGTTTCCTATAACAAGCATCCTGATGCCTTTATGGCAATTTCTGCAGTTGATGTAATGAACGGGCTTGTTGAGCCCGAGCTGCTGCAGAATATTTGGGTATTGATCGGCACGAATGCGTTTGGGATTGGCGATATTTGGCCAACGCCATTCAGTGGAGCCAGCCCGGGAATAGAGATTCAGGCGCGCATCCTCGCCAGTTTGCTGGACTCGACCATTCCCTATACACCACGCGCAGTGGCGTTTTTGCAGCTACTGCTTGCGTTCGGTTTTGCTTCGCTTGCCATGGCCCTGGCCAGCAATAACGGCCGCCTGACCACCTGGGGTCTGCCGCTGGCCGCTGTTGTTCTGCCATTGTTTGCTCTGGCCGCTCACATACAAATACTGGGTAGTCTGAATATCTGGGTTGGGTGGGTTTTCCCCGCCATTTATGGAATTATCACCGCATGTTTGCTGATTTTGCTGGAACAAAGCCGTGTCCGAAGTGAGCACAACCGGGTGTTTGGCAATTTACAAAGCTATCTGCCCAGCGATATTGCCAGGGAAATTGCCTATAGCCTGCCGAGCTCCAGCATTGATGCAAAACGTTGCGATGTAACTCTGTTAAGTGCGGACCTGCGAAACTTTTCGGCGTTTGGAGAAGCGCGTCCGCCGGAAGAGTCAGCCGCGGTTCTGCATTTTTTCTTCGTAAGGGCCACAGAAATCGTCGAACAATTTGGCGGTCGCATCCAGGAGTTCAAAGGCGACAGTTTACTGGCTGTTTGGGATGGCCATAACCTGCAGGCCGCCGAGAAAGCGCTACTGGCTGCGCAAAAAATGCAACTGACAATCAATGGCAGCCTGTATTCAGACCACTCACCTCCCGGGCTGGACCCGCTGGTATTGGGGATTGGTATCGAACAGGGTCCCGCGTTGATTGGCTCCATTGGCCCGGCCCAACGCCGCAGCCACGCTTTATTGGGTGATACTGTTACCGTTACGCTTCGAATTCAGGAAATGACCGCCGAACTTGCCCAACCAATCCTGATCGGTGAATGTGCCGCGCGCCAACTCGGCGATTACAAACTGGAATCGCAGGGCAGTTACCTCCTCAATGGTTTGCAAATTCCGCATACCCTGTTTGCACCGTACCCTGTCGATATTCCCGTTGGCGCCAGCAAGACCAATCGCCTACAACTCAAAGTTGTTGCCGGAGGCCGTACGTAAACTAGCGGGATATGGAGAAAGTCGGGATAGGGAAATCGTCGCCACCCGAGCATTTATTGCTAGGGGCTGGCTTATTCAAGATAATCGTCCGAATGTTCAGCATACTGTATCTGCCTTGGAGACCCAGGGTCCGATTGGGGTTGTCTTGGTTTATGCGGCGCTGTTTCTTTCTGTTTTTTGTGTTTTTCCCGCTTCAACTCCAGGCCCAGGCCTGCCCTGATCTAATTACGTATTATCCAGGCAACCAGCCCGACTGGATTGTGCTTGAGTCGCGGCTTGCAGCCTTGATGCCGGAATGCCTGGAAAGCGCTGAATATTTTGCCCTGCTCGGCGCTGCGCAATTGAATAGCAATAAAGTCGCCGAATCCCTGGAATCGCTGGAGCGTGCTTTGTTGCTGGAACCGGAGAACGGCGCGGCCCAGGTCGACTATGCACAGGCGCAATATTTACAGGGCCAGTTGTTCACGGCCATCGAACTAAACTCGCAATTGCTTCTGCGCACAGATTTGCCCGCCAGCCTGCAACCCTTGCTTCAAGAGCGCCAGGAATCCTGGCAGGGCCTGACGCGACAGCGCAGCATGCAGGCGGACCTGTTGCTTGGCTATGACACCAATCTCAATGGCGCGCCGGATTCGAATCAGATCACCCTGACCTTGTCTGGTGAGCCGGTAATTCTTCCTTTGGACTCTGAGTTTCGTGAAACGGAAGGACCTTACCTCAACATCCATCTGGCCAATCAATTTCGTCAACTGGCGCCTCTGCACCAGCATAATTTCCTGTTCGAATTGCGCGGTCGAGTCAGTGAGAATACTGCCTCGGATCTGTTGCAGATCGATGCCCGCTATGCCTTTATTCGACCCAGTCGAGAGCACAGCTGGCAGCTCACCAGCAGCTTGAGCCATCTTTTCTTTGGCGGTAGCTCGCTGTTGACCGCAACCGAAGGGCGGGCATTTTATCAATTGGGAAGCAGTTTCCGCTGCAAGCCCTACTATGGTCTCGCGCTTCAACACCAGCTCTATCACAGTGAAAACAACCTGAACTCAGTAGAAAGTAAAGTCAGTGCCGGACTCAATTGCCCTCTCAACGGACAACGCGTCAGTCTGGAGCTCAGCGCTTTGCATATATCCGCGTTAAAAAGTGATCGCCCAGGGGGAGACAGAAGCGGCTGGCAGGTAAACCTTGATTGGCGTTTTCCGCTGGCATACGGAGAGCTGATTGCGCAGGGCAACTATTCCCGCCTTGACGATCAAGACAGCTATAGCTCCTTGCTTGAAAATGGCGCAAATCGCTGGATAAATCGCAGTTACATCCTCATTCAATACCTACAACCTCTGGCGCGAAACGCCACATTGATGATCAATTTATTTCACCAGCGCCAGGACAGCAATATCGAGCTATTCGAGAACCTTAACACCACTGCAGAAATTGGTATCAGTCTGGCTTTCTGAGTGTTATTCAGTAAATAAAGTTGTGAATTCATTAAAGTCTCGGTAACATCCCGCCGAATGTCTGCTTGGGATTTGTGACGTATCTTGCCCGGGTGTGATTTGACGAGTATCGGCTAATTCCTTTGGATGTGATTACAATCACAAGCCTAAGGGGTTGCCTTAAGTATTCTTGGCATCCCGAAAGGTAGTTATTTGCTGCACTCGGCGTGTCACGATCGTAAATAACAACGAATATTCTATTACTAGGAGTTACACATGGCTGTTACAGCTGCAACCCGTGAAAGTATTATTGATTTAGTTACCATTGCCTACGATTCGTCGGCAGGTACTGCCCTGCTTAACGAGCTTGTAGCTCTTTCTGAAGCCGGACAAACTCTCAAGCAAATTGCAAATTACATTGCAGATTCAAGCACTTACAAGGCCATATACCCTCCCTTTCTGACCAATCAGGAATGGGCAACCGCCTTTGTCAATGTGATTCTTGAAGAAACATCCTCTGCAGGTAAATCTGAGGGTGTCAACTTGATTGTCAGCTTTCTTAATGCCGGCAGTACACGCGGTGACATCCTGTGGGAAGCATCAGCCTATTTGGCTGCCCCGACATCCGCAGCTGACCCAGTCTTTGGTTCTGCAGCCCGCGCATTTAACAATATCACTGAAGTTTCTACCTACTACACAGTGATTCTGAATCTGGACGGCACGCTGTCGCAAAGACAGGCGGCGGTAGAGAATGTAAGCAGCGATCCAGTCACAGTAACCGAAGCGAAGGCAGCGGCAGACGTTGTCGCCGACCCACTGTATACCCTGAGCGTAGACTCCCCAACCTTGGTTGAGCCATCCGCAGGAACAAGGGTGCTCACTTATACCCTGACTTTAAACAAAGCAGCCACCGAGACGGTGTCTATTAACTACAACACATTGACAAGCGGTACTGCTTCTGCCGGAAATGACTTCCTGGCCGACTCTGGCGTGGTAACTTTTGCTGCTGGTCAAACCACTGCAGCAGTAGGGGTCACGGTAAATGCTGATACCACTTTTGAAGCATCCGAGACGGTTCAGATCCAGTTTACTGGCAGTCAGCTGTCTTCATCTGTAACCGCTACCGGCACAATCACTGATGCCAACGTTGCTCCGGTAATAACCTCAGGCGCGACCGGCTCCGTTGCAGAAAATGCAGATATTGCTACTGTTATTTACACGGCCGCAGCCAGCGATGCTGATGCTGGCGACACGCAAGTTTACAGCCTGAAAGCTGGCGGCGATGCTGCGATGCTGGACATCAACTCCGCAACTGGCGCCGTAAGCCTGAAAGCTTCAGCTGATTTTGAAACCAAGAATGCCTATAGCTTCACCATAGTAGCCACTGACCAGGGCGGCCTCACTTCCGAGAAGGCAGTGACTGCTGGCGTTACCGATGTCAATGAAGCGCCTGTAGTTAGTTCTGGCGCTACCGGTACGGTGGCAGAAAATGCCGTTGCTTCTACAGTAGTTTACACAGCGACTGTCAGCGACGTTGATGCTGGTGATACCCATACCTTCAGTCTGAAAGCAGGTGGCGATGCCGCTATGCTCAGCATTGATGCTGCTACTGGTGCCGTAACACTGAACGCCTCTGCAGACTTTGAAACCAAAGCTGCCTATGACTTTACTGTAGTTGCCACCGACAAAGCCGGTCTCGCGGGCGAGAAAGCCGTTACCGTGTCTGTCACTGACGCTAACGATGCCCCGGTAATCACTTCCGGTGCCACGGGTTCTGTTGCTGAAAATGCAGCGATTGCTACCGTAATTTACACCGCAGCGGCTACTGATCAAGACGGCGGCGATACCCCCGCCTTCAGCCTGAAAGCTGGCGACGACGCTGCGCTGCTGGACATTGATTCCACAACTGGCGCCGTAACCCTGAAAGCTTCAGCCAATTTCGAAGCCAAAGCTTCTTACGGCTTTACCGTTGTGGCCACTGACAAGGCTGGCGCCTCTGCTGAACAGGCAGTTGTGGCCGCTGTTACTGACGTTAACGAAGCGCCGACTGGCTTGGCCGATACGTCAGCTACTTCGGATAACACCACTGTAACTATCTCGGTTCTGGCCAACGACTCTGATCCAGATGCAGGTGATGTGTTGAGCGTTGCTTCGGTAACCCAGGGCAGTAACGGTACTGTTGCGATCGTCGGCGACAAAGTAACCTACACGCCAAATTCAACCTTCCTGAACGGTACTGATACCTTTACCTATATCGCGCAGGACAGCGGTGGTTTACAGACTGCAGCACAGACCGTATCGGTA
>JBBDXV010000356.1:0-2471 GCA_040902165.1 Pseudohongiellaceae bacterium | reverse complement strand
TTTCTGCAGCAGCAACACCGGTTGGCCCGCAAACTTTATCTGGTTTCGGCTTCCAGTCAAAAGCTGGTAAACCGGGTGGCTCAGCATCTGCCGCTGTTTGAAGCAAGCCAGGGCAGTGATGAAAAAACCAACCTCAAAGGCGCGGCAAAACTGCAGGCAATCAAAAAATTAGCCGGTTCCTCCGACTTTGATTACGCCGGCAACGAGAGCGCTGATCTCGCTATCTGGGAGAAATCGGCCAACGCCATCACGGTAAATGCCAGCCCGAATTTAAAATCCCGCGCTGCGCAGGTGACCAATGTCAGCCAGTCTTTTGACCGGGATGTGGCCGGGCTGAAAAATTTGTTCAAGGCCATGCGCCTGCATCAATGGCTGAAGAACGGCTTGCTGTTCCTGCCCCCGGCGCTGGCTCACCAGCTTGGCGACATCGACAGTTTTGTATCGGTATTGCTCGCATTTCTGAGTTTCAGTCTTTGTGCTTCCAGCGTCTACCTGCTCAATGACCTGCTCGATCTTGAAGCAGATCGACAGCACACCAGCAAACGCCTCAGGCCATTCGCCGCCGGCACATTGCCGCTGTCCTGGGGATTGGTCGCCAGCCCGATATTATTGTTGGCTGCGTTCAGTCTGGCGTTGCAATTGCCCATGGCGTTCGTGCTGATTCTGGCCATCTATTATTTGCTGACCCTGTTTTACAGCTTTGCGCTCAAGTCAGTGGCTATCGTGGACGTTTTGGTGCTGGCAGGTCTGTACACACTGAGAATCATTGCCGGCGCTGTGGCAATTTCTGTAACACCCACATTCTGGTTGCTGGCCTTCAGCATGTTTCTGTTCCTGAGCCTGGCAATCGTCAAACGCTTTACCGAGCTGGATAATTTACGCAACCAGAATCGCCATCAGGTTGCCGGTCGCGGCTACCTGGCAGGGGATATACAGGTAATGTCCATGCTGGGAAGTGCCAGCGGCTTCATGGCGGTGCTGGTGTTTGCGCTGTACATCAATGCCGAAGAAACCCGCAGACTTTATGCGACGCCGGAAATACTCTGGTTGATCTGTCCGCTGTTGCTTTATCTGATCAGTCGAATCTGGCTGCTCGCACACCGTGGCGTACTGCACGAGGACCCGGTAGTGTTCGCGATTACTGATCATCGCAGTCAATTTGTCGTTCTGATGTGCGCCTTGCTGGTGTGGGCGGCGACCGGCACCTGGCTGAATTGATGCAGGCGCGGTTTGCAGCCGGTGTGGTCTATGCTTTCGTCGACTTCTGCAATCGTGCCAGCAAACTTGAAGTGTCCCAGCGACCGCCGCCCATAGCCTGGATTTCCGCATAGAACCGGTCCACCAGCTTTGCCAGCGATAACTCAGCACCATTGGACTGCGCTTCGGCAAAGGCGATACCAAGATCCTTGCGCATCCAGTTCACCGCAAAGCCGAACTCGTACTCTCCCTTGAGCATAGTCTTATGCCGGTTATCCATCTGCCAGGAACCGGCGGCTCCCTTTGAAATGGTTTCGATCAGGGCCTCGCCGTCGAGCCCTGCACGCATCGCGAAATCGAGCCCTTCGGCAAGTCCCTGTACCACCCCGGCAATGCAGATCTGGTTCACCATTTTGGCCAATTGTCCGCAACCCGCTGTTCCCAATAACTTGCTGAACCTTGCATAAGCCTCGATAACAGGTTTTGCTCGATCGTAGTCGGCCTGATCTCCGCCCACCATGACTGTCAGCGCACCGTTTTCAGCACCGGCCTGACCACCCGACACCGGCGCATCAAGAAATCCGCAGCCTGAGGCTTTGGCCGTCTTGTGGAGTTCCCGCGCCAGTGAGGCCGACGCGGTCGTGTGATCGACCAGAATGGCGCCGCTGCCTAGCCCGGCGAGGACACCGTCGGGTCCGAGGACTACCTTGCGAACATCGTCGTCATTGCCGACACAGGTAAATGCGATTTCGCAATCCCTGGCCGCGGCAGCAGGAGTCGATGCCATCTGACCCCCATAGCGAGTCACCCAACGCTGCGCCTTTTCACCGCTTCGGTTGAATACGCACACCTGATGGCCCTTGCTTTGCAGATGACCCGCCATCGGAAAACCCATTACACCCAGACCAATGAACGCGACTTTCATGTTTTTCTCCTTATTTTCAACCGCCATCTGCAACTGTCATTTTCAACCGTCGAGTTCGTCACGCCGCCAGTTGTGGCTTGCTCAAGCGCTTTGAAAATTCTATGCGCACGAGCATGAAACTGACCACAGCCTGCAGAGTTACGGACGCGATACTGACATACCATACCTGGTTGATAGCGTAATCCGGCCGCGATTTCAGATACAGGGAAATGACGACGAAAAACACCAGCCGTGACAACGAGCTCAATAGCGCAGGTCGGGTATTGCCGAGACCCTGGAATATCCCGGAGGAGGAGAACACGATAGCCTGGGCGACAAAATTCCAGGATATCAGCTGCAGAAACACGGA
>JBBDXV010000355.1:0-2487 GCA_040902165.1 Pseudohongiellaceae bacterium | reverse complement strand
GATCGGACGCCCTCGTGGGTTCGTCGATAGTGCTCATGAAAGTGCTTGAGGTTCCATCCCTCATAGCGCTCGCAAACGCCCAGCAAACTGGCCACCTCCTCCTGGGTTAATCGCTTGTCTTGCCAACTCGTGTATGCCTCTTCGAATCTCATAAGCCTGGTTTCCTGTAGCCATGCTGTTCGGTTCATGAAGCACCTCAAAACTGTGCATCATAAAACCGGACAGATGTCGTGCTACGAAACCGGACAGATTATTAACTACCTACAATTTGTAGGATTTAGGCTTGAATAGCTTCTTCTATAGAGTAAAGTAAACCTCGCAGAAATACTGACTTGGAGATCAGTTTTGACTTGTATAGATACACGTCAGCTATTACTTTCGATCGTACTTGGAATCAGTTTCAACTCCTTCGCGGCAGAATCCCCTTCCCCGAATGCAGAGTTGGAACGACTCATTAATGCAGAGCAATATCAGTCCGCCTACGACCTGGGTTTCGCCAATCTTGCCGAGCGGGAAGGCGACAGCAGCTTTGACTTTTACTTTGGCCTGGCGGCACTCGAATCTGCACATCCAAATGATGCCGTGTTTGCGTTTGAGAGGGTTGCAGCAACCACCAGAGATCCGGTGTTGAGAGAACGCGCCAGACTGGAACTTGCGAGAGCCTATTTCCTGACCAATAACCTCAATGCCTCGGAAAACCTGTTCAACCAGGTGTTGGCCAGTAACCCCCCGCAAAATGTATCGCAAAACATCGAAGCATTTTTACAGCTTATCGATACGCGCAGACAAGCCCAGGACACCAGTTTCGATTTCAGCGTTGCGTCGAGTTTTGGCAGCGATGGAAACGTCAACAGCGCGACCAGTGACGGACTTATCGATACACCTCTGATCGGCCAGATCGAACTGAATCAGGACGGTCAGGAAACCGGTGATAATTTTTACAATCTGGCAGCAACCATGTCCTACAAGCGCCCGTTCACCAGGGATACTTTTGTCGGCGCCACATTGAATCTGAATCATCTGGACAATCTCGATACTGACCAGTTCGACCTCGACACCTTGAGGGGCGAAGTCTCATACAACTGGGGTAACCAGATTAACCGCTTCAAACATGGCTTCTCCTATTCAAAGGTCAATCTTGACCAGAATGGATTTCAGAGCGCCATCGGACTGAACAGTTCCTGGCAGCGCGCAGGTAGTAATGGCTGGTATCAGAGCCTGTCCGGGTCCTATTCACAACTCAGGTATGACACCAGCTCTGCCTCGCCACAGAATGATTTGCGTGATGTGGACCAGTGGCTGGTTTCTGCGGGACTCACAAAATTGACCCAGTTGTTCACGCATTCCTTGAACCTTTATTTCGCCGATGAAGCAACCAAATTGTCCGGGGCTGCCGAGCATAATGGCAGATTCTATGCCGGCGCGGCCTATAATGGCTTGTATCGAATGAGCAATTCCCACACACCATTTGTGAGGGTTTCAATACAGGATGTAGAACATGATGACAATCACCCGGTGTTCTTTAATGACACGAGAAGTGACTTTACCGAAACCCTGATGCTGGGGTGGATTTGGCAGATTAACAGAGATTTCTCTGTAAACGCTGAAGCATCCTATACGAGCAACGACAGCGATATCCCCTTGTTTGAGTATTCCCGACTAAAGTATCAGGCCGGGTTCCGGTATCAATTTTAATTGGCGATCATTTAAGCTAAGCGAACCATTTCATGAAAAAAGCTTGCAAAAATCTGTTAGAGCGTCTCAGCTTTCAGTTCCTGGTGCTTTGTATCGCACTTTATTCTCCGGCTAATTTTGCCCAGCAGAATGTGGTCGCAGGAAAGATCCTTGCTGTAAGTGGCAGCGTTACCGCTCTGGACGTCACTGGTCAAACTCGCCCATTGCAGCGTCACTCCGAAGTCTATATCGGAGATACCGTCGTGACCGGCCCTCGCGGGTTTACCCAGATTCGAATGACCGACGATGCAATCGTCGCGCTGAAGGAAGCAACCCGATTCCAGATTACCGAGTACAGTTATGCCGATCCGGCTCAGGCAGATGTTTCAACCCTGCGATTGATTGAAGGTGGATTTCGAACCATTACAGGTAATATCGGGGAGCAGAACCGCGATGCCTACAACGTTGAAACCGATTTTGCCACAATTGGTATTCGCGGCACCGATCACGAAGGTGTAATAGATGGCGGCGTTCTCTATACCGGCGTCTATGATGGTGGTACTGAAGTTGAAAATGGCGGTGGAACCCTGTTCCTGGGTCTGGGTGCTGACTACGACTTTGGTCAGGTTGACGATGCTAACACGCCTCCTGTCGGCCTGACTTTGCAGCCCGAAACACTGGGCAATATTCCCATTCTGAATATCGATGAACCGGAAGAAGAAGACGGCGATGACGATGGCGGAGATGGAGATGCCGACGGTGGTGACGCTGATGGCGGAGATGCCGATGGTGGTGACGCTGATGGCGGAGATG
>JBBDXV010000354.1:0-2504 GCA_040902165.1 Pseudohongiellaceae bacterium | reverse complement strand
TCTCCATGTAACGCGTGATCGAAAAATTGGACTTGGCCATGGCCTGCATGCTGTTGGACACCAGCGCACGGAAGAAACCGGAGTCGCGATAAAGATCGATACAGGCCTGAAGATAACCCGCCTCTTCCCGGGATTTGAGCGCTGCCCCCAGACCATAATATCCGGGTACGTTTTGTTTCAGCTGCGCCCAGGCACCGACAAACGGAATCGCACGCAAATCCTCGAAACGCAGTTCCGAGGCATTGCCGCGCCGCGCCGGACGACTGCCGATATTGGCCATATTGTAATAGTTAAGCGTGCTCATCTCTTCAAGATAGGGCAGGAACAGCGGATGCTGTTTGAATGCCTGGTACTTTTGGTAACTGGCATCGGCCAGCGTCTGAATCAGCAGGCGCTGGCTCTCGTTTAACTCCCGCTCAGGCCGGTCATACAGATTGTTCTCCAGCCCGGCCGCCAGCAACTGACTGAGGTTGTGCTCGGCCGCCTGCTTGATGCCATAGTGGGTACTGACCGTCTGCCCCTGCACCGTCATCTGAATCTGGTTGCTTTCGATGCGTTTGCCCAGTGCCGCATAGAAAAGATAGGTGCTGCCGCCGCCGCGCGCCGGAGGACCACCGCGGCCATCAAAAAAGATTGCTTCGATGTTTGCCGCGCGGGAAACGCCGGTGAGATCTTCCTTGGCACGATAGATCCCCCAGTTGGCCATCAGATAACCGCCATCCTTGGTGCCATCCGAAAATCCGAGCATGATGGTCTGCCGATTGCCCCGCAGTTCCAGGTGTTTGCGATAACGCGGGTTTTCGTACATGCAGGCCATATACTCACCGGCATGACGCAGGTCCTCGATGGATTCAAACAGCGGCACTATGTCGATAGACAGCTCGCGTCCGCTCCAGCCACACAGACGAAACAGCGCAATGGCACGCGCCATATCAACCGGCCCATGGCAGTTGCTGATGATGTAACGATGGCATCCCTGCTCACCATTCATTGACTGAATTTCCTGTATCACCGCAAAGGACTTCAATGTGTCCTGCAGGACCGGATCGGCGAATGTCGCGATATCGATGGAATCCTGAATACTCAGCAGGTAATCGATCTGGTCGGCTGCGGATTGTTTCTCAAAGTCAGGTGGCAGCAAACCGGTATTGGCTTCCGCCAGCGCGTTCAAGGTGCGGCGAATGACCGAACTGTCCTGGCGAATATCCAGGCTGGCGAAATGAAAGCCGAACAGATTCACCTTGCGACGAAAGGAACGCAGCAGATTCACATACAGTCCCTGATGCCGTTCTATCAACAACGTTTCTATGGCATCAAGCTCGGTAACGAGATTGTCGGCGCTGAGCTGATAGACCGGATTATGCTCGGTCAGTTCCTTGTGCAACTGCTTTTCCAGGCGGTCCAGGGTTGAGTAAATGTCATTAAAAGTCAGTCGCCTTTTCAGTTCACGCAGATCCTGATGGTAACAGCTCGAGATCGTGTAGCGCAGTTTAGCCGCCACCTTCCTTGTGGTATCAACCGTCACAAACGGATTGCCATCACGATCACCACCGGGCCAGAAACCAATGGTCATGAGCTGGTGATTGACATCGACTTCTTTGGGAAACTGCTCGGCAAGCTTGTCGGCTATTCTGCCCATGACCGGATAAAAAATATTGCCGAGATACCAGGTCAGCAGTACGGCTTCGTCATAGGGTGATGGTTTTTCCTTGCGGAAGAACGGGGTATTGCCGAGTTGCTGCAACAGCGCGCGAATAGTCGAGGTTTCATTGCGACTGATTGCCCTGGTGAGATCGTTGATGATTGCGAGCACAGGGCCCGGATAGAACTGGGTCGGGTGTGCAGTCAGGGTGACGCGGATGCCGAATTTTTTCAGCACCTCGGAAAATCGCGGTTGCAGGTTGTCGGCTTTCACCCGTTCGGTAATGAGCCGCAGCACATTGAATTTGTCGATCTGATGCAGGCGACCATAGGCCGCGTCTTCCAGCGCGTCTACCAATACCACCTGGCGTTCCACGTACTGGATGACCTTGAACAGGAAAGTGGCCTGTTCCAGCTCGGTGAAATGGCCCTTATGGGTATCAAAAAATTCCTCGATGATACTGATCGGATCCCTTCCCTGCTGCAGACCGGTGTTGCAATCCGCTTCCAGCAGGGGCAATAGCAGGCCGGTCTGCTCGACTGCATCCAATGGCAGGGTGAGGAACAGGCCGTTATAGAGCTGATAATTGAGCGCTATATGCTCTTCGAATGTTTTGCTGAAGGAATCTGACATAGGAAACGGGCCGAACTGGTCGGGGTGAGAGGATTTGAACCTCCGGCCCCTGCCTCCCGAAGGCAGTGCTCTACCAGGCTGAGCTACACCCCGAAGGGCGCAAACATACGGTAATTCATGCCTAAAAGTAAAGGGCTGTCCACATTGAATCCGGTTTGCCCGGTCATCCGGCGACCTGACACCGGAAAGCACTACTTATCTGGAAGGCTTTAAATTATTATTGCCAGCC
>JBBDXV010000353.1:0-17545 GCA_040902165.1 Pseudohongiellaceae bacterium | reverse complement strand
GCATAGGGGAGCGGAGTCAATGCGTACATACCGGTATCCTGTCAGCTTTTCAGCGTTGACTGCGGTTTCAAATTTCGAGAGCCGACGAGTCAACCGATCCCGGACAGTCCCCGGCCCTGGCAATTTATCTTCTGTCACAAGATGAGTTACGCGATCAAGGTAGCAGCGCAATCCAGTGATCATCTGTGCGCTACCCGTCTTTCAGTTTTTCACGACTCTATTGCTACTATTTCCAGTTCTACGCGCCGGTTCTGCGAACGACCCTGTTCGTCGCCATTGCTGGCGATCGGCTGGTCCGGCCCCATTCCCTGACTGATGATGCGATTCTGGTCGAGACCCTGTGATGCCAGAAAGTTGGCGACACTGCTGGCGCGTCGGTTCGACAGGCTGTAATTGTAGTCAGCACTGCCGGTTGAGTCGGTGTGGCCGATTACGCGAATGCGTGTATCTTTATATTTGTACAACACCGCACCAACGGAATTCAGCACCGGTTCGAAGTCTGGTCTGAGCGCGTAGGCATCAGTCGCAAAAGTGATATTGCCTGGCATAATCAGTTCCAGTTGATCGCCATTACGCAGCACCTGAACGCCGGTACCTTGCAACTGCTCGCGCAGCTCGGTTTCCTGAACGTCCATATAGGCTCCTACACCAGCGCCGATAACGCCGCATCCTGCCGCGGCATTACGTGCTCGCTGGCCACTTTCGGCAGCACCGATCAGCCCACACACGGCAGCGCCTATGGCACCGTACTGAACGGAACGGCGCACCTGTTGCTCGCCGGTATAGGGATTCAGGGTGCAGGCAGTCGCCAATGCTGAAAGGGTGACTACGGATACTGCGATTCGAATAGTTCCAAGGTTCATGGGAGGTCTCTTTACATTGATGAATTGGCGTGGAAGTCATACCACTCTTATGACTTGTATACCAAATCAGGAATGAGAACAGTGCTACAACCCTCACAGACCAGGACAAATCTTCAGGGGGTAAATAAAACTGTCCCGGTCAAGCGTTAGGACTATACTGCGCGAAGTATTCACTGAATTCGCATGGGAGGCTCAATGTCTGATTCCATGACTCCTAAGCAGGAAATCGCCCGCTTGCGTCTTGAAGCCCAGGATCGGCTCAAAAACGGGACAGCAGCACATTCGCAAATCTACACACCGAGCGTGGAAGCATTAAGGGTGTTGTACGAGCTCGCCTGTACGCCAGACACCGCTGGCGACGGGCTCAAATTGCTGCATGAATTGCAGACCTTTCAGGTTGAGCTCGATATGCAGCATGAGCAGCTCCTGACCAATGAACGGGAGTCTTCCCGTGATCTGGACTGTTACAGAATCCTCTATGACATGGTGCCCTGCGCCTGTTTCATCCTCAGCCCGAACGGCTGCATCACCGACTGCAATATGGCGGGTGCTCGCTTGTTTGGGATCGCCAGGGACGAACTTTGCGGGAGGCAACTTAACTCACTTGTGACACAAACATGTCAACCATTGCTTGGCGCCGCACTCGAGAGAATGCAAAGCGGCAGTGAGGATACTGCATTGGATGCGACATTGATTGTCACTACTGAAACTGGCCATTCGGGTTTGCGCAGTTTACGCCTGTTGGTCAAACTGGCCTCTGACCGGCAAACCATGCTGATGACGGCGATTGAACACGACTATTCATCCCCCGCATGAGCAAGTGCCAGACTTTCACTACCCTCCCAGTCCCAGCATGCCGGAATCAACCAGATCATGGGCTCCTCTACTGCCGTTAATAGCCGGAACCAGGATGCACCCGTATCCCGCATTGTCGGTATCGGAGCCTCGGCCGGCGGCCTTGCGGCACTGGAGCAGTTCCTCGAACAGACGCCGCCGGATACCGGTATGGCCTGGATCGTTGTACAGCATCTCGACCCCACCCATAAAGCGCTACTGCCGGAATTGTTGCAACGGGTGACCCGGATGCCAGTCAGCGAGGTCACCCAGGGCATACGTATCAAAGGCAACCATGTCTATGTGATTCCACCCAACACCGAACTCAGTGTCGTCAATAGCTCGTTAAACCTGGCAAAACCTGCAGAGCTGCGTGGCATGCGTCTGCCGATCAATATCCTGTTCTCATCCCTCGCCAGTTACTGTGGCGAACACGCCATTGCGGTAATCCTGTCAGGAATGGGCTCCGACGGTACACTTGGCGCGCAGGCGATCAAAGCGGCTGGCGGACTTTCTGTGGTTCAGGAGCCGACCTCGGCACAGTTTGATTCGATGCCCAAAAGTGTAATCGCCGCCGGCTGTGCCGACATCATTGCACCGGCCGCAGAGCTACCAGCCCGTATCCTTGCATTTGTCAAACAGCTTCCGAATCGGACCGACATTCAGGAGGCCGCTGAGGATGATGCGCCGACAGCACCCTTGCAAAAAATAATGCTGCACCTGCAACGCCGCACCCGGCATGACTTCTCGCTCTATAAAACCAGCACCCTGTTGCGCCGGATTGAGCGGCGAATGGCGATCCATTCGTTGCCTTCGCTGGCGCGCTACGCCGGATTTCTCGGTCGCAACGACCAGGAGGTCGATCTGCTCTTCAAGGAGCTATTGATAGGTGTTACCAGCTTTTTCCGTGATCCCGCAGTGTGGAACCATCTGGCCAAAAACACACTGCCGGAGCTGTTGACACGCCGGACTGCCACGCCGGCATTACGCGTCTGGAGCATCGGCTGCTCAACCGGTGAAGAAGCCTACTCTCTGGCAATGGTGTTTACCGAAGTGTGCGAACGGCAGCCCGAGTTTCGCGATTTCAGCCTGCAAATCTTTGCCTCTGACCTGAGTTCCGATGCCATTACCATTGCGCGCCAGGGCCATTTTCCCCCGGCAATCAAGGAAAATATATCACCAGCCAGACTGGCGCAGTTCTTCACGCAACACGACACTTATTACCAGATAAATCAAAACATTCGTGACATGGTTCTGTTTGCCAGACATGATGTCGCACTCAATCCTCCGTTCACCCGGCTGGATATGATTGTGTGCCGGAACCTGTTGATCTATTTTGATCCAATGCTGCAACGCCGCTTGCTGCCGCTGTTTCACTACAGTCTGCGACCCGACGGCATTCTGCTGCTCGGCAGCTCGGAAACCATTGGGCGCTTTCACGACTTGTTCGTCCCGGTGAAGACAAAACTGCGGATTTATCGGCGCCAGAATGATGTGGCCACAGCCGGTCGCAATCTACCGGTACAATCATTTCCACCCCTCTCCAGGCTAGCCAAGGAGTCCCAAGTGTCGAAGTCCAAAAATTTCGCCCCGGCAACTGAAAACCTGCAGGCTGCTGCAGACCACGTATTATTACAGGTCTATGCCCCCGCAGCAGTAGTGGTTAATCGCGATGGTGATATCGTCTATATCAGCGGGCGTACCGGAAAATATCTGGAACCAGCTGCCGGCAAAGCCACCTGGAATTTCCATGCCATGGTGCGGGAAGGACTGCGTGCACAACTTGCCACTGCGCTCAAACAGTCAGCACTTCAGACCAGTCCTCTGCAATTGCACGGCCTGCGTGTTACCGCGCAGGAAGACTCCCGGCTTGTCGATGTCACCGTGCAGGCACTGCAGGAGCCAGCCGCGCTGCAGGGCATGACCATGATCGTGTTCCGTGATTTGGTCGCGGCCCCGGCAGGACCGCCTGATTCAGCGCGGACCGGGGATTCTTCCTATACTGCGATTCGGCAGCAGTTCCAGGATGAGATCCAGGCCTTGCGCGACGAATCGCGCTCGACCGGGGAAGAATTACAGTCAACCAATGAGGAATTGCAGTCAACCAATGAAGAACTGCAATCCGCCAACGAGGAATTGACTACGTCCCGGGAAGAAATGCAGTCGATGAACGAGGAACTGCAAACCATCAATTCTGAATTACAATCCAAACTGGACGATCTGGCGCTGGCGCAGAATGACCTGCAGAACACGCTTAACAGCGTCGAGATTGCCATTCTGTTTCTGGACCAGAAATTGAATGTCAGGCGCTTCACTGACCGGGTGGCAAAGATTTTCAGCCTGCGCGAAAGCGACCTCGGTCGGCCGCTGAGCGACCTGAATACCAGTCTGTTGTATCCGTCATTGCATGAAGATGCGCTTGCAACTTTGCGCACTCTGATGTTTTCAGAGAAAGAAATTCCTACCAATGATGGTCGCTGGTTCTCGATACGCATCATGCCCTACCGCAGGCTTGACAACATGATCGACGGGGTGGTGATAACTCTGGTCGATATCAGCACCACCAAGAAACTCGAGGCAGCCCTGCGCGAACAATCGGTGCGCTGAGCAATAAGTAGCCGCCCTACGCCGGGGTCCTGACCTTGTTTCCAGCCAAACCGTGCAACAGCACGGGCAACAGGCAGACGACTCCCAGCAGCGCGATGATCATCGACAATGCAGTCAGCAGTCCAAACAGAATACTGGGTACAAAGTCCGAGAAGGCCAGCATCGAGAAGCCGGCCACAATCAACAGCGCAGTGTAGAGAATCGCAATGCCGACACTCGCATGCGTGCGGGTGACCGCTTCTGCGTGGTTGCTGTGTTCGCGTTCTTCCATATATCGCTTCACATAGTGAATTGACCCATCGACGGCAATGCCCATCGCGATACAGGCGATCGTGATCGTCATCAGATCCAGCGGAATGCCAAGCCAGCCCATCACCCCCAGCACCGCCAGGGTCGCCAGAATGTTGGGAATGATTGCGGCAGTCGCCAGGGACAGTGAACGGAAGATCACTACGAAGGTCAGCATCAGTACCGCATACACCAGCCCCAATGTGAGAATTTGCGAGCTGAACAGACGCTGCAGGATGTCCTGATAAAGCACGAACATATTGCTTAGCGCGTAGCTCGATTCCGGTACACCGATTTCTTCCATGTCGGCGCGGATAGCAGCGAGCAGCTGCGCGCGGTTCAGTCCCGGAGTCAGATCCTTGATCCAGATGTTGATACGCGCCTCACCGGTTTCGGGAATATAGAAGGCACCGAGCAGATCTTCACGGAAATTTTCATCCATCAGCCAGTAGGCAGCCGTCAGTTCGTATTCGGTCAGCGGCCTGCCGTCATTCAACTCGCGAGCCAGCTCAGTAACGTTCACCGCGGAGAGTATGCGTCCAACCGCTGCATGCTCGGTAAGCCTGCTCTGGATAAGTTGCAACATCTGCACGGTATTTGCCGTCATCACCAGGTCCGGGTTTTCCGGGACCGCGGCGGTATAGACCAGATCGAGAGGTGTGGAGCCGCCGAATTCCTGATCGATATAGGCCAGCTCCTGATACACCTGGGTTGAGGGGCGGAAGTAATTGATGAAGCTGTTTTCGACCGTGAGCAGAAACAGGCCGGAAATACTGAGCGCCGCAATTGCCAGCGCTGCGGTCAGGATCAGGCCCTGGCGTTTGACTGCCAAGCTGCTGAGCATCGCTGTCAGGCCGCGCGTGAATCTGGCCTTGCCGCGCTGAGCCTGCGCTGGCAATAGCGCCAGCAGTACCGGAAACAGCACCAGGCTGACGGCAATTGAGAAAGCCATCGCGATGATCATCATCCAGCCGAATGCGATCACCGGCTGAAGGCCGCTGAAGACCAGCGAGCCAAAGCCAACTGCCGTCGTCACCCCGGCAAAAAAGCAGGGACCGCTCTTGCGTTGCATGGTCTCGCGGATCAGTTCCCGGTGCAGATCCAGGTCAATCACCTTGCCCGCCACTTCGGCGCTCTCGCGATACTGGACGATCAGGTGGATAACAATGGACAGCGTCAGGATCAGCTGCAAGGCAACGAAGTTGGAGGAGATAACGGTGGCTTTGATGCCGAGAAACGCGAACAGGCCCATGGTGGAGACCATGCTGCAGAGGCAACACAGCACCGGAATCATCACCCAGCGCAGCGACTGGAACAGAAACAGCAGCAACAAGCAGATGCCAATACCGATCGCCGCGCCGAATACCACCAGATCATTGGCGATGATTTGAATCAGTTGATAGCCCAGCACATGCACGCCGCCCATGTGGATAAGCGCGTCGTCAGAGTAACGCTCGACGATGGCGCGGATCGCTTCGATTTCCTCGACGCGTATGACTTGCAATTCGCGCTCCAGCGGCGCGGACTGCTGTTCAAGGCGTTCCAGTTCAAGCTCATCTTCTTTGGTAGATTCGCCATTCTGGTAACGCTGATTCAGCGCCGTAATCTGGCTCTGCAGTTCGCGCAATGCGTCATTGCTGCGAAACAGTACCTGCAAGGCGGTGGCGCTCAGATCCTGGTTTACCAGCAGGTCGGAGTAGATCGGGTGATCGGTGAATTCTGCGGTAACTGCAGCAGTAGTGAAATTGCCGGACTCCAGTGTCAAGGTCGACAAATCCGTGTTGGCCGAGAGCAACCCCGGTCCCTGTGAGAACAGGGGGACGTTGAGAATCGAGCGCACCGATTGCACGCGATCCAGCGCCAGCAATTCTTCGCTCATGCCGCGCAGTGCCGCATAGGTTTCTTCTGACAGCACTGCATGCGTCAGCGGCTCATAGGTGACCAGCAGGAATTCCTGCGGCGCGAAACGCTGGTTCACCAGCTGGGTTTGTGTATAGAGCAGATTGTCCCGGGTAAGCAGGGTATCGGGTGATGCATTGATCTCGAAATTCGGTGCCTGTGAACCCAGCACGGCAGTGATGACCAGGAATAATGCCAGTACCGTCTTCGGCCACGCCAGTAACAGATCAACGAAAACGACGCTCAACTTGTGCTGCGCCATTGTCGGCTTATTGATACGCAGCATCCCGATTTACTCCCTGCAGATGAAGATTTCTCATGAAAATGTAGAGATCTTCGCTCTCGGCGCGCAGGGTCAGATAGGCCTCCGCGGAGGGCGCAAATTCCTGAAAATTGTCAAACACCCTGATCACAGTTGATTCTGGATTGTCGAAAATATAGCGCAATGGATTGAGATAGCCGTCGACGAACAGGGAAGACCCGTCACGCAGATTGGAGGGCCCGATGAACGGCAGTACGATATAAGTTCCATGACCTACACCATATTGCATCAGAGTTTCACTCAAGCCCGTTTCCTGGCGTTGCATCTCAAACAAGGTGGTGGCTGGATCAAAGAGTCCGGCAACGCCGATCGTGGTGTTGATCAGGAACCGTGCGAGGTCAACTCCCGCTTCGCGTGGTTTGATCTGCAACAGATGATTTATCAGGGAGATGGGGGTCTTGATGTTATCGAAAAAGTTGCCGACCCCGGTTCGCGCTGGCGCAGGAATCCCGCTCTGATAAACTCTGGCGGCAGGAATAAGAGCATAACGATAAGTCACATCATTGAACGCAAACACCACGCGGTTCAGACGCATCAGGGGATCGCGGAATTCGCCTGTCCCGGTGTCCGCGCTCTGACTGTCATCGGCGTCATGGTCTGAAGAACTTACGACATTGGGTGTAATACCGGTGCCATCCAGCGGTGCATCATTCTGCTGGGCCCCGGCAGTCATGCTGACACTGCACAAAATCGTGATAGCCAAAATTCGCAGTCTTGCAAAACTCATTGTCATGGTTCCTGTCCTGTGTTTACCGTTCCCCGGCGGCTGCAGCTCCAGCCGCTTACTCCTGTTCCCGCGTCACTCTGACCACTTCTTCCAGACTCACCAGTCCGGTCCCGGCCCAACGCATGCCATCCTCACGCAGGGTACGCATACCATGATGCACTGCATAGTCGCGCAGAGTCTGTTCGGAAGCGCGATCATGGATCAGGCGGCGCAGCTGGTCATCGACGGTCAGCAATTCATAGATGCCAGTGCGGCCGCGATAACCGGAGCCCTTGCAGGCAGGACAGCCCTGCGCGGTGTACAGGGTGGCGCCGGAAACCGCAAGACCGAGTTCCTGAAGCGGCGCGGTAGCGGCGCCAAAAGGTTTGCGGCACTCCAGGCACAGTCGGCGCACCAGACGCTGGGCACCGACACCGAGCAGACTGGAGGCCAGCAGAAAAGGTTCAACCCCCATGTCAACCAGGCGCGTTACTGCACTGACCGCATCATTGGTATGCAGGGTCGCGAATACCAGATGACCGGTAAGGCTGGCTTGCACTGCTATTTGCGCAGTTTCGAGATCGCGGATCTCGCCGATCATGACGACGTCGGGATCCTGGCGCAGAATCGTCCGCAGGGCACGTGCAAAACTCATGTCAATACGGGAGTTGACCTGAATCTGGCTGATGCCATCCAGCGCATACTCGATTGGATCTTCCACCGTCATGATATTGAGCGCATTGGCATTCAGGCGCGACAGCGCGGCATACAAGGTGGTGGTTTTACCCGAACCGGTCGGCCCGGTAATCAGTACAATGCCATGCGGTTCGCGGATCATTCTGTCGATCCGACCCAGGGTGATGTCATCCATACCGAGGCGGGTCAGGTCCAGCCGTCCTGCCTGCTTGTCCAGCAGGCGCAGCACCACTCGCTCACCGTGGCCGGCCGGCACAGTCGACACGCGCACATCGACCGGCTTGCCGGCCACTCTGAGAGTAATGCGACCATCCTGCGGGAGCCGTTTCTCGGCGATATCCAGCTGTGCCATGATCTTGATCCGGGAGACGATGGCGCCATGTAATGCCTGTGCAGGTTCGATTAAATCACGCAAGGTGCCATCGATGCGCAGTCTCACCACTGAGCGGGTTTCAAACGGTTCAACATGAATATCGGAAGCCCCTTCGCGCAACGCCTGGGTGAGCAGTGCGTTGATGAGTCGTATCACCGGCGCGTCATCCTGACTTTCCATCAGGTCCTCGATACGTGGCAACTCCTGTAACAGGCGCGACAGGTCCATATCCTGAGCCAGGTCACCGGCGAGTTCGGCAGCACCGGTGCTGGCATTGTTATAGGTGGACGCGAGAAGCTCGTCAAATTCGCCTGCCTGGAACCGGCGCGCACGCACGGGTACGCCGAGAACACGTCTGACTTCTGCCAGTGCAGCAGAACCCGCACCTTCACGTACCGCTGCTTCCGCTGCCGAGTCGGTAAGCGCGGTAACCACTACGCCCTGCACTTTGGCAAAAGCGTAAGGAATCTTGCTGGTAGCCCGGTTCATTACTGCCCCGGCGTGGCAGAGGGAGCAGGTGGCGAACCTGTCAGGGGTGGCAATACCGGACTGTCAAGATCAAGCAAGAGTCCGCCCGGTGCCAGTGCTGCCGCTTTCTGTTCACCGATAATGTAGTTATAGCGCTCTCCGCTGAACGCGTCCGCGCCTTCTCTGTCGCGTACCAGGGTTGGCCGCAGGAACACCATCAGATTGGTTTTGCCCTGCTGGCGACTTTCATAACGGAACAGGCTGCCCAACACGGGTAGGGAGCCAAGCAGCGGCACGCGCTGGATACTTTCAGTGACATTATCCTGAATCAGGCCGCCGATGACCACAATCTGGCCGTCATCTACCAGTACTGTGGAGGCCACGGCACGCTTGTTAGTGATAACACCGGCCGGGTTGAACTTGTCATTGATGCTGGAGACTTCCTGATAGATCTCCAGGCGCACCGTTCCGCCTTCAGAGATCTGCGGCTTGATGCGCAGGGTCAGGCCCACGTCGTGGCGTTCGATGGTCTGGAACGGAGACGGCGTCACGGCACCACCGCTGAGCGCAAACTGGCCGGTCAAAAAGGGAACATTCTGGCCAATGATGATTTCAGCTTCCTCATTGTCGAGCGTGAGCAGCGTAGGCGTGGACAGGATATTGGCATTGGCATCTGTTTCCAGCGCGCGGATCAGCACCGAGATATTCAGCGCCTGACCCAGACCGGGAAGGCTGATACCGCCGTCCACGATGCCGACGTTAAGACCCGTGTCAACAGACGAAGGGTTGATTGAAGTGTCGATAATGTTCTGGCCGCTGCTGCCGAAATTGGTGCCGCCGAAACCCTGCGCGCCGGTTTCGCCAAATGCGGTCAGGTTCTGCCACTGCACACCAAACTCGGCGGCACGGTCAGTGGTCAGTTCAACGATCAGCGCTTCCACATAGACCTGGGCCCGACGCACATCAAGTTTGTCGAGCGCAGCCCGGAGATTATTGTAGATGGCATCCGCAGCGATGATGATGATTGAGTTGGTGGCGGCATCGGCCTGAATAATACCGGCAGCCGGTTGACCCTCAACCGTCGGAGCCACCGCGGTGCGTTCTTCGCCCTGATAGATTGCGCGCAAGGTTTCAGCAAGCTTCACCGCTTCGGCATTCTTCAGGTAGACGACATGAATATTGCCTTCTGCACTGGTAGGGGTATCGAGCATCGCTATGAAGTTACGCAGTCGTACCAGCCGGGCAGGATCACCGGAATTGACCAGTAGGCTGTTGGAACGCGGATCGGCGACTATGGTGAAGCGTTGGGTCGGTTCTGGCGACAGGCCGCCCTGCGCTGCCTCCGGAAAAAGCTGGTTGATGGTCTGGGCCAGATCCACTGCCGAGGCATGCCGGAGTTGAATCGCCACCGGGCCATCGCCACCGGGCTGATCGATTGCCGCGATGACTTCTGCAATGCGCTCCAGGTTGCCGGCATAATCGGTAATCACCAGGGTATTGCTGTTCTGATAAGCATTGATGATGTTATTCGGTGCAATCAAGGGGCGCAGTATCGGCACCAGCATCGCGGCAGATTCATACTGCAGGGTGAATACGCGGGTCAATATCTGGTCGCCGCTTGCAGAGGGTTGTGCACCAGGGGTACTGACCGGTCCGGAATACAGGCGTGCATCGGCTTCCGGTACGATCCTTGCGATATCGCTGTCGTCGATCACCGCATAACCATGCAGCCGCAGCGCCGAGAGAAAGGTGGCATAGACCGACGCTCTGGGTACCGGTTGCGCCGAAATGATGTTGATGGTGCCGGTAACGCGCGGATCAATGATGAAATTTCTGCCGGTCAGTTCGCTGACCACACGCACCACGCCTTCAATGTCGGCATCGACAAAATTCAGCGTGACCAGATCGGTCGCCGCAGTGCCCGGCGGAACCTGTGCAAATATCTGTTCACAGGGTGTCATCAGCAGAATGAGGGAAAGCAGGATGATCCCTGGACAATGGGTGCCTGAACAATGTGTGAAAGACACTTGCGGGATTGCCTTGTAATTGAAGTTGTGGGATTGACCGCAATCGTATTGAGAATCACCCTGCAGGTATGTGCGCCAACGAACAGAGCCTGGTGGGCCAGGCGCCATAATGGCAGCCATGTTTTGCAATCGCTTGCAGTGAATGACCCTTGCCCGTTCCAGTTTCCAGAGCCACACCATGCGCTTTATCCTCGCTCCCGAATCCAGATGTCGTCTTCAATGCGGCTTCACCCTGTTGGAAGTCATGGTGGTGGTGCTGATCGCGGGACTGATCGTAGGGCTGGTCAGCGTGATCGTAGAACCGGATGAACGCGGTCTGTTGAAAGTAGAGGCGCAACGACTCGCGCAACTGCTGGATCTTGCCGCTGCACAAGCAAGAGTCTCGGGTAATTCCCTCGCCTGGACAGCCAGCAGTGATTCTTACCGGTTTCAGCAATTGACCGAAGACTCGGGCTGGATCGCTGTCAGCAGCAATGATTCCCTGCGGCCACGACAATTGCCTGCGGGTGTCACCCTCAGCGGACTATTGATTGAAAACAGTCCCGCAACAGAACCGATGCGGGTTGAGTTTCCTGCCTATGGTCAGACAACTGCCTTTGTGGTGGATCTGCGTTATGGTGCGGCACATTATCAGGTAACGGTGTCGCCAATAGGGTTTGTGCAGGTAAGCATGCCTGCGGCAGAGATTGGTGACGGTGTCAGAACAGAATAAATCGAAACAAGCTTGTCGCCACCGCAGCCGCGGTTTTACGCTGGTTGAAGTGCTTGTGGCGCTTGCCATTGTGTCCATTGCACTGCTGGCAGCATTGCGCACGGCCGGACTGGGCACCGCTCAATCCAGTGAGCACCGGGCGCGTCTTCTGGCCGGCTGGGTCGCAGAGAACCGGCTGGCCGAGCACCGTGCGCGTGGTGACTGGCTGCCTACGGGTATCGCACACGGCAGCACCTTGCAGGGAGGCAGCGAATTCGGCTGGCGCGAAGAAGTAGTGGCGACGCCTAATCCAGCATTTCGCCAGGTCGATGTGTTTGTATTCAACGCAGTGGATGAAGCCTATGTGTTGGCTCATTTCACCGGATTTTCTGTCAACCCTCCCGGTAACAATCCATGACGCGCCGTGCAACACCTGCCAATGGCTTTACCTTGATCGAAGTGTTGGTCACTTTGCTGCTGTTGTCCGCGCTTGCGCTCATGTCCTACCGCAGTCTCGACGTGGTCCTCAGCGCCCGCGATCGAGTGAATGCGGAAACCGGAAAGTGGCAGCAGATTGGCGCGTTCATCGATCGCTTTAAACAGGATGTGCAACTGGCCGCTCCCTATCCAGTGCGTGATGCCGGCGTGATGCTGCCCGCATGGCAGGGCAGAATCGCCGACGATCCGGGCGGACCGGCATTGGAATTCAGCCGCTTTGCATCAGTGGTGGGCCAGGACCGACTGCGGCGCGTGGCCTATGCCCTGAACAGCCAGGGAGAAATCGAGTTGTGGCTTTGGCCGGGATTGAATCTGGCACCTGACACTGTGCCAACTCGGTATGTTGTGCTTAGCGGCGTTACCGATGCGGTATTTGAATACCTGAACACAGATCTGCGGTGGTTACCGGTATGGCCTCTGTTGCCGACCGACGCAGCTATTCCGCGAGCGGTAAGACTGCAACTGGTAATGGACAGTGGGGAAACCATTGTTCGCCTGATTGCGTTGAATACCTGACTTTGAATCTCTTGCCACGCCAGGCACTCGGAGTGTAGCCAATGAGAAAACACCAGCGCGGTGTTGCCATCATCATGGCGATGGCCGTGGTCACGATGGCGTCGCTGGCGGCCGTAGCGATCATTGTGTTGCAAAGCACCTGGGCCAGGCGTGTTCAACTCAGCAACGATCATGCTCAGGCACAGTTATTGATTCAGACCGGTCTCGACTGGGGCAGAGCCGTGCTCAGCGATGACCGACGGGTCAGCACAGCAGACTATCCTGGCGAACCCTGGGCGATGGTACTGCCGGCGGTGCCTGTCGAGAATGGTTCCTTGCTGGGGCATATCGAAGATCAGCAGGGCCGATTCAATCTCAACAACCTTTTGCAGGACGGCAACATCAATGTGGTGCAACTGGCGACCTTCTCGCGCCTGTTGAAATTGCTGAATCTGCCTCCGGAGTTGGCGCTGACCCTGGCTGACTGGCTGGACACTGATCATGAGCCCCAACCTGGCGGCGGCGTGGAAGATGCGTACTATATTGCGCTGCCTGCATCTTCCTCACTGCCTGCGAACCGTGCGCTGCTGGATATTGCCGAACTCGCTGATATTGCCGGCTTTGATGCGGCGGTGCGGGCGCGACTGCAGCCCTTCGTGACAAGCTTGCCTGGATTCGCCGCACTCAATGTAAACACCGCCTCTGCAGAAGTCCTGGCAGCGGTAATCAATGGTCTGGGAATGGATGGCGCGCGCGGGATCGTGGCCCGACGTCGACAGGCATGGTTTCGCAACTACGCCGATTTCAGCAGTCAGCTACCCTCAGCGCTGCGCGAATCTGCAGGTTTTGCCCTGTCCGAAGAGTCGCTTACCGTGAGCAGCAATTTTTTCATTGCGACCGCACAGGTGACCTATGGCGGCGCCAGGGCTCAGGGTTCGGCATTGCTGGCACGCCCGGCCAATGGCTGGCCCAACGTAATCTGGCGCAAGTATCAGTAGTGGCAGATTTTGAACGACTAAAGCATCCACGAACCGATGTCGGCATTATTCTCTACGCCACCACTGGCGCCGTCGGCACCGAAGCTGAAGACGTCAATCTCGCCGTAGAGACCAGGATTCAGATAGCGATAAGGCGATCCCCAGGGATCCTCGGGAAGCCGCTCCAGGTAACCACCGGTTTTCCAGTTGTCGGGCACTGGTGTGCCGGTCGGACGTTCGATCAGCGCCTGCAATCCTTGCTCGGTGCTGGGGTAGTGCTGGGTATCAAGCCGGTAGAGTCGTAACGCCTGCATCAGCGCGGCAACATCCTGGCGCGCGGCCATTACCCGCGCATCATCCGGACGACTGATGATATTCGGTACCACCAATGCCGCGAGAATTCCGAGTATCACCACCACGACCATGAGTTCGAGCAGGGTAAAACCCGCTTGCCGCGTAGCTGCCTTGTGCCAGGCCATCACTTTTTTCATTTGCGCACAGTGCCTTATCAAAGCCGCACACTCTGTTCGTCAGCGCACATACCCTTGCGCCATCAACCCTTAGGATGCAGTTCATTCCAGCAACGGTATTCCCGTGAACAGAGATCTGTCTGTCCAAACTGCATTGGTGTTCTCGCTGACACTGGGGACACTTGCGCTGCTCTGCCTGGTGCTGGTAAACGGCGTCTGGCTGTGGCTCGCGCCACTGCCCGAAGCAGCTGCGCCGGCGGCAGTGCAAAGCAATGCACCGTTGCTGGCTGCTTACCAGGTGTTTGGCCGGGTAGCGCAGAATTTGCCAGCGCCAACCGCAGCGCAACCGGCGTCTACCGGTCTCGCAATCCGCCTGCTCGGCATTATTGCTGCGCAGGATGACGGTGAAGACTACGCAGTCGTCTTGCTGGCCCCTGCCACGATCCTTGCGATCCGCGAAGGACAGGAATTTACCCCGGGTGTCCGTTTACATGAAGTAAGCAGGAACCACCTGATTCTGGAACGCGGTGGTGTTCTCGAAACCCTTGACTGGCCAGTGCCATGAACGCCGGATCCGCTGTACTGCGCATCCGCATAGCACTGGGGGGTGAAGCCTCCCGCTGCGAATGGGCATTGCTGGACTCCGGACGGGAAACCCTGACCGGAGCGGGCCTGTTGTCCGAACTGCCCGAGCATTCCGGCCGTGTCGAACTGGTTCTGCCGGCCGGCGATGTTCTGATTACCCGACGAACCCTGCCTGCGGCAGCCAGACGCCATCATGGTGCGCTACTGGCCTATGCGGTGGAAGATGCGATCGCCGGAGATCCCCAGGCAATTCAGGTGAGTTACCTGGAGGTTGACGCAAACGATGTCACGGTTTTGGCCGTCATCGACAAGCTCGCTTTGATGCGCTGGCATAGCGCACTGGTCGCTGCCGGAATCAATCGCTACGAACTCTGTTGCGAGACCCTGCTGATGCCCTGGGAGAACAATTCCTGGAGCGTCGCCTGGAATGGTAACGATGGTTTCGTCCGCACCGGTGTGGCCGAAGGTGCAGCAACCGATTGTGGTGACTTCAATGTGCCACCACTCTCAATTGAACTGCTGCTGGCCACAGCGCGCGAGCAACTGGCAGTTCCTGCCTTCATCACTCTTTATACAGGCTGTCCCGGAACGAAGCCGGATTTGGCCGCATGGTCGAGGCTACTGGGATGCAAACTGCACTACGGTGGCGACTGGAACTGGACGGTTGCCGCTGGCGACGATGGACCCGCGCTGATTCAACCGGCCCGGCGCTGGCAAGTATTTTCCGGCATGGCTGCGAGATTGCGCCCGGCTCTGCTGTTGCTGGTACTCGCACTGATTCTGCACGGGCTGATACTGGGGTTTGATCAGGTCCGGCTTGGCAATGAACAACAGGCGCTGCAGGCACAAATGGAGCAGCGCTTCCGCAGTGTGTTTCCGGATGCGGTAGCAGTCGTCGATCCGGCATTGCAGATGCGCCGGCAGCTTGCTAGCGCGCGGCAACGGGCCGGTATTGCTGACAGTAACGACTTCCTGCCTCTGCTTGAACAGGTGGCATTGGCGACCAGTGAACTGCCAGACGGCCTGCTGCGCACAGTGTCCTGGGAGAATGGTCGCATGACACTCGAATTTTCCGGTATCGCAGCCGACGCTGTCCCGATGCTGCTGGAACGTCTGCGCCAAACCGGACTGCGTGCAGATGTGGTACCAACAAACTCCGGCAGCACCAGCGTGACTTTGAATGTCCAGGCCGTATGAAACCCGCAATGTTGTCAGGAAAATTATGTCCGTGAAGACCATTAATTCCATACCTTTGTCCCTCCAACGTCTGTGGTTGGCACGCTCTCCGCAAGAACGCAAACTGATCATCGCGATTGCCGCTGTGGTGCTGTCAGGTCTGTACGCCTGGCTGCTCTATTCCGCGGGCCAAACCGGTTCGGCGTTGCGTGCAAATTTGCCGGGCCTGCGCATGCAGGCTCATAGCATCGAGCTGCAAGCGACAGAGATCGAAAGTTTGCGCACTTTGCCCATGCCCGTTGCATCCGACTCCGCTTTGTTGCCACTGGTGCAAACCAGCGCAGCGAATGCAGGTTTGACAGAAATGCTGACCAGCATCGAAGCCCGTGGTGTTGAACAGGTATTCGTAGAGTTTGGCGCGATTCCCTTCTCCACCTGGCTGGACTGGGTCAGTGCGCTAAGCCAGCAGAACATCCGTGTAGAGAGTGTGCGCATGGAGGCGCTTACCGCTCGGGGTCTGGTCAGCGTATCTGTAGTATTGAACCGCGCTGTCTTCACGTGAGCCGTCTGCCACTTGCTGTTGCGGTATTGTCTATTTTCTTGCTGCTGCTGCTTTTTACCGCCCCTGCTACGTTGCTGGACGCCGAACTTCACGATCTTACCCAGGGCAAGATCAGACTCGTCGATGCACAGGGATCCGTGTGGTCCGGTAACGGGCAGCTTGAAATTCGTGATGCCGGTGGCGCCGCTGTGATGAACCGAGCCTTGAGCTGGGAGCTGGACAAGAGCCGGTTACTGTTGGCGCGCCTGTCTGGCAGATTTCAGGTTTATCCGCAACCGCAGTCAAGTACGCTTAGCCTGGATTTTTCATCACTGGCGATTTCGGACATTGACCTCAGTTTGCCGGCGACAGCTCTGGCGCTACTGCTTCCTGCAGCAAAGGGTTATGGCGTTGGCGGCACGCTGAGTCTACATGGCGACACACTGATCTTCAGACGCACCGACACAGAAGGAAAAATCCGCCTGCGATGGCAGGATGCCAGCTCAGTACTGGCCCCGATCGCGCCTCTGGGTAGCTATGAACTTTGGCTCGAAGGGGTCCCGGCGCCGGGGCTTTTCAATCTCAGTCTCCAGACGCTGGACGGACCCCTCCAACTCAACGGTTCCGGCAGTTTCGGGATCAATCGGCCACCCGGATTTACCGTGTCGGCACAGTTGCCGCCAGCAGAATATGACAGCCTTGCGCCATTCCTGCGCCTGATTGCGGTGGAAGCCACGGACGGCAGTTTTATGCTGCAAAGATGACTGGCGTTGCTGTCTGTGTTCTTAAACGCACAGAGCTACGGGCCAGGTTTCTGCATGCTTACGGCTTAGTCTTGGGAGCCAGGACTCGTCCTGCTACCCGAGGCATCAACTGTTGCTGGATTTATCAATGACTACCGTTACAGAGTTTCTGCAACGTAATCATCTTATCGAAGAACTGCCGGCCAGACAGCGCAGTAAGACCCTTGCTGTCTGCGATCAGGTCACCTTGTCCTCGCGACAGGTGCTCTGCAGTCAGGACGGCAGT